>JAFWQF010000077.1 GCA_017509205.1 Clostridiales bacterium
AATTACGGTGACCTCAAAGATATCTGGACAACCGCGGACTTTAAGGACGGCGGTGTTTCCGCATCGGTATGCACTCCGTACATGTGGAGTCTTTACGAATACATTTGGGAATACAGTTTCAGGAAGTTCCTTCTTGATTCGAAGATCCTCACGCCGAAAGACGTAGACAAGAAACTCGGCGAAATGTATTACGGAAGACCTTACTGGAACCTCTCAGTTGCAAAGCAGGCTTTGAGCGGAGTAGTCGGTTACCGTGAAAGGGAGTTCGATCAGGAGTACGGTATCAAGCCCACATATGAAGGCGACGGCCACGTGACCAAAGCCACACCCGGTGCGCTCGTTCACATCGCGCGCATGGCTCTTGCACAGAAGAAGATCCTCAAGGAAAGAAACGAGAATGCTGAAACGCTTAAGAGTGATCTTCTGAAGACTTACGAAGAGTACAGGAAGAATTACGACAACAATACTATCGATGACATCAAGGCGCGTTTTAAGAGCCTGACCCACGACATATATCTGCACAGCGAGACGACTTATTTCTGGCAGATATTCATCAACACGATACATCAGTCGCTCTACAAGGACGGACTTCTCAAGTACGTATCTGAGAGCGAATACCTCACACTGCTCGGAAGCATCGAAAACATCTCGCATCTTCTTCCGTTCTATGCGATGTGGGATCTTTCAAGAAAGATAATCGCTGATGAACAGTCGCTTTCATACTGGAAGGAAACATCAGCTGAGGAGATAGCGAAAAACATAGACAACGGTCTATATATGATCCCCGGCATGAAGGAGATAATAGACAAGTTCGGTTATCACTCTGATAAGGAGCTTGATGTTACATATCCATGCTACTATGAAGATCCGGTTCCGCTCATCGTATCCGTCAAGGACATGCTCCCGCTCACTGGTGATTTCGGTCCTGAGAAGGACAAGAAGGAAGGACGCCTTAAGAGTGAAGCGATAATGCATGCACTTGAAGGAAAGCTTTCCGCTTCAAAATACAAAAAGGTTAAGAACAAGGTTGATGAGATGCGCCGCATGCTCTGGTGGCGTGAGGAATTCAGAGACGTTTCAACGAGGTTCTATTATCTGATCCGCGTATACACAGTTGAGCTTTCCAAGACTTTGGCAGCAGAGGGTGTTCTTGATAAGCCGGAAGACATATGGATGCTCAAGGTCTCTAATGTCTGGGATTATCTTGACGGAAAGCTCACTAAAGATGACCTGCATGAGATCATCGGCAAGAACAGAAGATACTACGATTCGTTCCGCAATTACATGAGCGAGAACGAGCTCGGTGTAGTGCTTAGCGGCAATGACAACGGCAGCGCAAAAACATCCGGAAACACGCTTAAGGGAATAGGCGCCAACAACGGCAAGATCACCGGAACCGCACGTGTCATCTATGATTTCAGTGAGATCGACAGACTTCAGCAGAACGACATTCTCGTAACGAGATTCACCGATACCGGATGGACACCGAAGTTTGCGATCCTTTCAGGCATCGTCACCGAATACGGCGGAATACTCTGTCATGCGGCGATCGTATCGAGGGAATACGGAATCCCTGCGATCGTTAACTGCCATGACGCTCTTACTAAGATAAAAGACGGACAGACCATCACCATTGACGGCGCTACCGGTGTCGTTACGACAGGCGGGGAGAATTAACATGATCGGAAAGTGGAACAAGTCTGTTATCGCCACATATGTCGGAATGCTTTTCGCGGTTGCTGCGGTATTCCTGATAATGAACGGCATTTTCGGATACGCGATGATGTGCTTCATGGCAGCAGGCATTTGCGACCTCTTTGACGGTACGATAGCAAGGATGTGCAAGAGAACCGAAGAGGAAAAGAATTTCGGCATTCAGCTTGATTCACTCGTTGATGTTGTAAGCTTTATTGCCGTTCCTCTCGTATTGATAATCAAGCTCTGCGGGATTACATGGTATTCGGTCACCGCATGTGTCATGTATGCGGTCTTCGGTGTTGCGAGACTTGCATATTTCAATGTGTGCCAGGAAGAAAACGAGGACAAGGATTCACCGATCAAATACTACACCGGAATGCCCGTCACTTATGCGGCGCTCATCTTCCCGGTGATATATCTTCTGCATGTCTGGATGGGCAATGATGTCACTTCTTATCTGCTGTGTGCATGCATGGCCGTTATGGCTGTATTCTATATACTCAGGATAAAGTTCATCAAGCCGGGGAAGAAGGGATATATCTTCCTCATGCTTCTCGCGATCGCACTGTTTGTTCTTTACATCATATTCGGAAGATGAAGATCTACGTAAGACAGGATAAGAGCTTTATCGAGGATCGCCAATATGGCGGGAAATCTTTGGAGCGCCTTTACAATACCTGGTACGGCAGAGCCCTTTCGAAGTTTATTCTCCTGCCTGTGTTTTCGACGATGGCAACTTCAAAGGACAGGAAGAGATCCAGTGTCAAAAAGATCGCTCCGTTCATTGAAGAATACAAGATAGACATGAGTGATTTCGAGGAAAGAGACTACAGCTCGTTTGCTGATTTCTTTACGAGAAACATCAAGCCCGGAAAACGGCCTGCAGATTCCGATCCGTCAGTTGTCATCGCGCCCGCTGATTCAAAGTTGCTCTGCTATGACATAGGAAATGATCTAAAGTTTACCGTTAAGGGCAGCGTTTACACTCCGGATGAGATTGTGGGCAACATGATCGGCCTCGGCGGTTTTGCGGGCGGAAAAGCACTCGTGTTCAGGCTCTCGATGGATGACTATCATCACTACTGCCACATTGATTCCGGAAAGGTTTTTGATTCATTTGAGATCAAAGGAAAACTCCATACGGTGAGTTCGATCTCATCGAAGTACAAGATTTACAAAGAGAATCACCGCATCGTAAACATCCTTGATACCGATCACTTCGGAAGAGTCATCTACATCGAAGTCGGCGCACTCCTTGTCGGAAGGATAAAGAACAACGGCAGGACCGTTTTCGAAAAGGGACAGGAGAAAGGGTATTTCGAGCAGGGCGGATCCACGATCGTTCTGTTCTTCGAAAAGGACAGGATCAACATTGATCCTGATATCCTTGAAATGAGTGGAAACGGGATAGAGACAAAGGTTAAAATGGGAGAACGTATCGGAGTTGCTTCAAATGTTTAAGAGACTGTACATCTACTACAAAGAGAGATATCCGCTTCTTGCGAGACTCCTTCTCGGCGTAATCGTTTTCGGCGAGATCTATTTCATCATCCTGCTGAATTACGGCGTGCTCGATTTCAGGCTCGGCATGCAGGAAGTGACAGGCGCATATACCGTTTTCGCCTTTCTCCTGTGGCTTCGTGTTGCAGATGATCTCAAGGATTATGAGACGGATAAGAAACTGTTCCCCGACAGACCTCTTGCGTCGGGCCGCGTCTACAAGAAAGACATCATAATCTCATGCATCTTCTTCCAGGCAATAGCGATCGCACTGAACATAATCTTCATGAATAACCTTCTGTTCTGCGCGATACTTTACGCATACGGATTCCTGATGAGAAACTGGTTCTTCCAGAAGGCTAAGATCCAGCCGAATCTTTTCGCGGCGCTCATTACGCACAACCCCGTGCAGATGATAATCAACCTTTACATCATCTCTTTCACGGTCATCAAGTATCAGCTTAATCCGTTTTCCATCACTACTCTCATGACGCTCTGGACACTGTATTTCCCGGCACTCATCTGGGAGGTATCAAGAAAGATCAGGGCGCCTAAGGACGAGACGGAATACGTCACTTATTCCAAGCTTTGGGGATACAAAAAAGCTGTATGGTTCGTGCTCGTTTTAACGATCGTCGATATCCTTACAAACATCGTTCTCGTATGGAATCTCAGTAAGCCGACTGTTGTGTTCTTCTGCGGCCTTACCACATGGATGACCATCAAGTTCCTGCAGTTTAAAAAGGATCCCGAGAGATTTGTTCTCGTTGAAAAAGTCGAACTCTACACATACATTCAGGAAAGCACGATGCTGCTTACGGTGGCAGGTTACATCTTCTGCAAGTGGAGAGGACTGATCTGATGTTCGGAGGCAAAGCCGACAATCTGATACTGATGAGAAATGCCGGAATACCAGTTCCGGAGTTTGTCGTCGTAACTGACGGAAAGGCTCCTGAGATAACTTGGGAGATGAGTTCTGTCAGATCTTCGGCAGATGTTGAGGACGGCGCTTCCGACAGCTTCGCAGGCCAGTTTGATACTTTCCTCGGTGTTGCGAAAAACGAACTTCAGGAAAAGATAGATCTCTGCATGAAGTCTGCTTCAAATGAGGGTGCCGCAGAATACATTAAGCAGCGTGACATCGGCAGAGACGTTAAGATGAGTGTCATCGTCCAGAGGATGATAGATGCCGACGTATCAGGTGTAATGTTCACTTCCAATCCGCAGGGCATAATGAACGAATGCGTGATAACCGTCGGAAAGGGAACGGGCGACAACGTCGTTTCGGACAGGACGGATACGACGAGTTACTATTTCAACACCAATGACGGCCTTTACTACTACGAAGGTGAAAAGGACCGCCTTACGTCTTCACAGATACACGAACTGATCAGGATCTCAGAAAAGATAAAAGAACTAATCGGCGATTATCTCGACATTGAATTCTCCGTAAAAGACGGGAAGATATACATCCTTCAGGCAAGAAAGATCACCACGTTTGCGGACAGCGATCCGTCTAAGTTCCTGATACTTGATAACAGCAACATAGTCGAGAGCTATCCGAATCTGAGTCTGCCTCTGACATGCGGTTTCGTCGGCTTTGTTTACAGCGGTGTCTTTGAAGGACTCTGCAGAAGGATCATAGGCGAAGGGAAATACTTAGATGCGTTAAAACCCGTTTTCGGTAACATGGTCGGAAACGTGAACGGACGCATGTACTACAAGATCTCCAACTGGTACACGCTCATCAAGTTCCTGCCGTTCAAGAAAAAGATCATCCCCGTATGGCAGGAGATGCTCGGCGTTAAGAACAAGACTTACGACAAAAAGCAGGACATGAAAGTATCCCTTGCAGAGCGCATGAGGATCAACCACCGCATCATTTCTTCGTTCCGGAATTCGCCGAAAGAGATGGAAAAGCTCAACGAAACGTTCATCAGGATCAACGAAGATTTCTATAAGTCCTATCACGACGGAATGAGCAACGAAGAACTCATTTCTCAGTTCCGCATAATCGAAAAGAAGCTTTTCGCGTGCTGGGACATAACGCTGATAAATGACCTTTACACTTTCGTGCACACCGGTCTTCTGAAGCACTTCCTCGCAAAGAAATACGATGATGCCGATGACAAGACGAATGAATTCCTGTCGGGCATCACGAACATCGAAAGCTTAAAGCCGGTTCGCGCAATGATCGATCTTGCGTATTCGAAAAAAGATCTTTCTGAAGAAGAGTACAATGTCAGGATGAACGAATACATTAAGCTCTATGGCGACAGAAACCTCGAGGAATTAAAACTCGAGAGCCCTACGTTCAGGACCAACCCCGAGCTGCTTGCCAAGAAGATCAGTGAGTATTGCGAGGACAGCGCGAAACTTGAAGAGATCCATAAGAGCATAATGAGCGATGAAAAGCGCGACATGAAAGGCGAGAGCAGGGTTGTCAGAAAGCTTGCGGCAAAGTGTGCCACGGGCATCGCAAACAGGGAGATCTCGCGTCTTAACAGAAGCCGCATCTTCGGCATGGTCAGAGAGATCGTCAGAAGCCTCGGAAAGAACTTCTGCAGAGACGGATATATCGAAAATGAGAAGGACATCTTTTATCTGACTTACGATGAGATGTTTAAGATGGTGAATGAACCGTTTGATGCAAGAGAGCGCATTTCTCAGCGCAGGAACGAATACCGCATGTATAAGTGCCTGCCGGCGTTCACGAGACTTGTTTTCGAGAAGGAGGAATTCTCCAAGCATCATGTGAACGTGAACTCTCACAAGATGATCTCAGAAAGCGGAGTTATGCAGGGCGTGCCTTGTTCGGGCGGAGTATCGGAAGGCGAAGCGCTCGTCATAGAAGACATTTCGATGCTGGAAAATTCGAAAGACAGGATACTTGTAACCAAGATGACCGATCCGGGATGGGTGTTCTATCTTGCTTCGGCAAAAGGCGTAATATCACAGAAGGGTTCCATCCTTTCGCATACTGCTATAATATCGCGTGAGATAGGCATACCGTCGATAGTCGGCGTGGCAGATGTCATGACGAGGATCAATACCGGAGACATCGTCAGGATGGACGGTTCTTCCGGCAGGGTAGAGATAGTCAGAAGGAAATCATAAAAGTGTTCGAGATAGTCAGATTTGATACGGAAGAAAAATACATTAAGGACTTCATAGCCCTTAAGAAGAAGCTCTACACGAGAATGAACAATACCGAGAGCGTGTCTGACATCACGCGCATCCTTACGGGTACCCATCCGCTTTCACATTATTTCGAACTGGATAAATTCCTGATCTATGAGGACGGGAAGGTCTGCGGAAGATTCTGCTTTACGAGATATCCGGATGATCCGGTTTTGTACATCGGTTTCTATGAATGCGTTAACCGCGACGATGCCGCGAAGTTTCTTTTCGATAATGCTGCAAGGATAGCAGGAGAGATGGGGTATAAGACCATCACGGGCCCGGTCGACTGTTCATTCTGGATCAAGTACAGACTCAAGATAAACCTTTTCGAAAAGCTCCCTTACACGGGAGAGCCGTACAACCTGGATTACTATCTCAAGCAGTTCACGGACAACGGATATGAGGTTTGTGAACACTACATTTCCAACTATTTCACGAAGATCGTCGAGCCTGATCCGAAGTATGTTAAGAGGCTTAATGAATTCAGGGCTAAGGGATATGAGATAAGAAGTCCGCTGCCTGAAGAGTTTGACAAGGTCATCGGCGAGATCTATGTGCTGATAACCAGGCTTTACAGCAACTTCCCGATATACCGAGGCCTGACCGAGGAAGAATTCAGACGTGTCTTCAATGATTACAGGCTGATCCTTGACATGCGTTACGTGAAGATGGCTTATTACAAAGGTGAGCCCGTTGCGTTCTTCATAGGTGTTCCGGATTACGGCGCAAGGGTTTATAACACGAAGAATCTTATCAATCTTCTTGGCGTACTGAAGAGGAAAAAGAAGGCGGAGGCATATGTCCTGCCTTATCTCGGAGCTCTTCCCGAACATGCTGGCTTAGGCGCTGCGCTTACGGGTGCGATGATGGTACAGCTCAAGGAAACGGGCGGTGAGAGCATAGGGGCTCTGTGCAGGGACGGAAAGATCTCAGGTCACTATGCAAAGGTATTTTTCGACAACGAGTACGAGTACGTTCTGCTCTCGAGAGAAATCCCCCAAAACGCCTGATTTTTGTCACATTTCCGCCTTATTTTATTTATTTAAAAAATTTTGCACCTTGCCGTTTTTATATTATAATCAGACTATCGGCCTGAAGCCGATTCTTAAGGAGGGTGTGCCATATGGAATTCCGAGCGAGACTTTCTGACGAGATGACGGATAGTGAGATCCTTCACATGAACCTTGTCCGTGAACTTGGAGGCGAATGCCTTGTTCTTCTTGAGAACAGAGGCGCATTGCCCATAAGGCAGCCGGGAAAAGTTGCGCTCTACGGAAGCGGTGCCAGACACACCGTTAAGGGCGGATCCGGCAGCGGTGAAGTAAATACCAGATTCAACGTTAATGTTGAAGAAGGCCTTAAGGAAGCCGGCTTTGAGATCACGACCGGCGAATGGCTCGCCGAATACGACGAAGCCTTTGATCAGAACCTCGCAAATTACAAGCAGACGGTTGCTGCATATGCTGAGGCTCAGGGATGCGCACTCGCTAATGCATATTTCGAAGTCGCGGAACCCATGCCCGCGGAACCCCTCATCAATGAGCAGGATTATCTCGATTCAGGATGCGATACAGCGATCTATGTAATCGCACGCGGATCCGGCGAAGGCCGCGACAGGACCGCTGAGAAGGGTGACTATTACCTGACCGATGAAGAAGAGGCAAACATCGACTTCATCATTTCCCATTACACGAATTCGATCGTTGTTCTTAACGTAGGCGGTGTCATCGACGCATCCGACCTCAAGAGCGACCCGAGGCTCGGCGCGCTCCTTCTCGCCGGACAGACCGGTAACCAGGGCGGACTTTTCATAGCAGACGTCATTACCGGCAAGGTCAATCCTTCCGGAAAACTTACAGATACATGGGCTAAATCCTATGACGATTATCCGGGAGCTGCCGAGTTCGGTTCCAACAACGGAAATACTGACGACGAATTTTACCGTGAAGGCATCTATGTCGGATACAGATATTTCGATTCATTCGGGATCACTCCGCTCTATCCTTTCGGTTTCGGACGCTCATATACGACATTCTCAGTTGAGGTTGAATCGGTAGAGGCTGATTCAACGATCATCACGGTTAATGCCCTCGTTACGAATACCGGTGATGAGTTTGCAGGCAAGCAGATAGTCCAGGTATATTTCTCTGCTCCTCAGGACAGGATCGACAAGCCTTATCAGGAACTTGTCGCTTTCGGCAAGACGGATCTTCTGCAGCCCGGTGAATCGCAGGAACTCCAGATAAGATTTGACGCGCAGGATTTCGCTTCATATGACGATGATATCTGTGCGAAAGTAATAGACATGGGTGACTATCTGATCCGTGTCGGAACGAGTTCACGCGACACGAAGATCGAAGCGGTAATCAACATTCCCGAGCAGATCATTGCAGAGAAGTATCACCGCTTCCTGATCGATGAACCCCAATATTCATTTGACGAACTCCAGAATCCCGGCACAGGCAAGAAGCTGCGTGCTCATCTCGATGAAGCACAGCTTGAGAATGCGCCCAGGATCATACTCGATACATTCCGCATCAGAAGGAGCATTATTAGATACAGAGGCGTCAACGAGGCGCATCTCAACGACCGTACTGATGAGACGATCACACTCGGTTCTGTCATCGGACGCAATGCGGGCGTATCACAGCTTGTTGCACAGTTTTCGGTAGAACAGCTCGCAGAACTCTGTGTCGGTAATTACGACAGGGGAGATCTTGAAGACGGAATGGTCTTCTCGGCATCAGGCGCGGTTCCCGGAGCAGCAGCAGAGACGATCGATAAATATGTCGCTTCACGCAAGATCCCGCCCATCGTCATGGCTGACGGCCCTGCAGGCTTAAGACTGCAGCCTCATTTCAAGGCAACGAAGAAGGGCGATCTTCTGCCCGGCGGCGGAGTGTTCGGTTATGTCGATTATCCTTTCCCGGATGATCTTCCCGAAGACGCTGTTGATTACTATCAGTACTGCACAATGATCCCCACGGCTACGGCACTTGCACAGTCATGGAACTTAGATCTCATCTGGCAGCTCGGCCGCATGGTCGGTGAAGAGATGGAGGAGTACGGTGTAAACCTCTGGCTCGCACCCGGAATGAATATCCACAGGAATCCTCTCTGCGGCAGAAACTTCGAGTATTTCTCTGAAGACCCTGTTCTTTCAGGTCTTTGCGCTATGGCTGACACCAAGGGCGTTCAGTCCATCGACGGAAGGGGAACCACCATCAAACATTTCTGCGCGAACAACCAGGAAGATAACCGTATGTTCACCAACGCTCATATCTCACCGCGTGCTCTGAGAGAACTCTATCTCAGGGGCTTTGAGATCTGCGTAAAGCAGGCGCAGCCCTTCGCGGTCATGGCTTCTTATAACCTCGTAAACGGTATCCATACCTGCAACAACTACGAGCTTATCCAGAATATTCTCCGTGACGAATGGGGCTTCGAAGGCATCGTCATGACAGACTGGTTCTCTTCATATCAGGATGTTGCCTTCCTGGGTTACAACAAGACATACAAGTATCCGGCAGGAAGTCCGAGAGAATGTGTCTATGCAGGCTGCGACCTCCAGATGCCCGGCTGTCAGCAGAATGTTGATGACATTGTCGAAGCAGTATACAACAATAAGCTTTCCAGAGCCGATCTGCAGGAATGCGTGATGAATCTCATCAGACTCTGCATCAAGTGCGTCTAAGGAGCATTGGATGGCGGAAAGCATCAGTTTTGAGTATAGAGAAGACAACGATGTTGTCCTGGTAACTGTCGGCAGTTCTATATCCGGAAGCGAATTACGCAACCCCCTCATGGCTTCGTGCAATCTTCTGCGCGAGAAGTCAGGTGCTTCATACCTGATCGACATTTCTGAAGAGAACACTCTTAATGAAGAAGACACTGAATGGGTCATCCAGCACTTCATTCCTCTCGTAAAGAGAAGCTGCGCGGGAAGGATAGTCCTCATTCTTCCGTTTAACGATCCGAGAAAAGAAACGATCGACGAGAAGTTTTCTGAACTTATCGGTTATTTCTATGCTGAAGATTACGAAGGCGCGATCAAAGTCTTAGACGATGAGGACATCAAGGAACAGGAGGAAAAAGCTCCAAAGTTCGCAGGCAAGACGAAGAAGCAGTGGAGAGATCATTTCTCGTATGTTTGGTTCAAGTATTCTATCTTCCCGCTGGCGATAGCGATAATCGTTTTGCTGGTACTGGGAATTTTCGGCAAGTCCAGGAACGACGTTGTCATCTATTCATTCGGTTACTTCGAAGTTGACGATACATATATGGTCGAAGTCATGAAAAATGAGGGCTACCAGATCCCTTATTTCCCTGCGGCAGTTGTTGTTGCTCCAAATCAGGAAGGCAAGAAAGCCACAGGTTACGATCAGGAGAATGCATCGGCGTTTTTCATGACCAATCCTGATGTAATCGTTTCCGACGGCGTCACTTACAGTTATTACTATTCGAGCTTCGGAGTTTATCCGGAGGCATATCAGAGGATCCTCGACGGATTGAATGCGGAAGCCAAAAAGCATGTTGAACCTGTTTACATGTCGGCTGCCGATGCGCAGGAAGCTGTCAGGAAATTAAATGCCTGGACCGGCAAGGGTGATCCGGATATCGAAAATAACGATGTTACAAATGATGATTCGACAAAGGTGATCATAGGACTCAGGCTCAACGACACCGAAGCCTGCAAGAAGTTAGGCTACAGCTCAGGCTGGGAGAAATCTGATTCCAGACTGATCTTTTCCATGTACGCAAAATGCACTGACCGCGAGAAGGCCGAGAAGGCCTTGGGTGCGCTGCTCAACAGCGCTTACTGATCAATTGCCGCGGAAGGCGGCGGTTCGGAGGGGTATATGAACATTGAATTCACCGGCAAAAACGGCACTTTCAGAACAACTGATGCTGAAAAGAACAGTTATCTTTACCTTCCCGTAGGAAGTCCTTCCGGAGTCATGGGATCCGTCACCCCAAGGGGAGGCGGTGACACCAAGCTCACGCAGGACCGCTTCTTCCTTCATCCGGTAGTTGTTGAAGATCTTCAGGAGTCCATGTATTCAAGGAACTTCTGGCTTTATATCGACGGTGTTGGCCTTAAGTCCGCGACGGGTTTTTCTTTGAGCCAGCTGGGAGACAAAGACGGCTGCGTACTTGAAGCAGGCTTCCTTTGGCAGAAGACAACGAGAAAGATCGCTGACGGCATAAAGGCTGAAGTCTTGTTCTTCGCGCCAGCCGGAAAAGACAGGGCAGAAGTCATGCAGGTTAAGATCACCAATGAGGGAAGCGGCGACGTTTCATTCATTCCTTCAGCTGCGATACCTGTTTTCGCGCGCGGTGCCGATCACATAAGAGATCACAGACACGTCACTTCACTCCTGAACGTTATCGAAGTATTAGAGGACGGGATCGAAGTAAAGCCCACAATGGCTTTCGATGAAAGAGGCCACCACAGGACATCTGACACTTACGTTGTACGTGCGCGTGACGGCGAGGGAAACCTTCCTGAAGGCATCGATCCCACGGTTCTTGATTTTACCGGTGACGGCGGAAATCTTCTCGACCCCGAAGGCGCAAAGATATGCCAGGGAATGGTTCCGGGTTCAGTCGTTAACGGACAGGAGGCTTTTGCGGGGATCAAGTTTGCGAAAAAGACCCTGGCTCCCGGAGCATCTGCTGTATATAACGTGGTCCTTGGTTTTGACGGCGAAGGAAGTCAGTACCTTGAAAGTGCAAAGATCGATTCCGCACTTGAAGAAGTCAAGGCTCACTGGGAGAGCGAAAAGATAATCCATACCAAGACGGGCGATCCGCTCTTTGACGGATGGATGGAATGGGTAAGCGTTCAGCCTGCTTTGAGAAAACTCTACGGCTGTTCGTTCCTGCCTTATCACGATTACGGCAGAGGCGGAAGAGGATGGCGTGACCTCTGGCAGGATTCGCTCGCACTTCTCTTAAGGAATCCCGCTGATGCAAGAGATGACCTTGCAGGTTATTTTGCAGGCGTCCGCATGGACGGTTCCAACGCAACCATCATCGGATCTAAGAGAGGCGAATTCATCGCTGACCGTAACGGCATTCCGAGAGTCTGGATGGACCACGGTTTCTGGCCGATGTTCACCGTTGATCTTTATATCAGCAGAACGGGTGATTACGATTTCCTTTTCGAGAAGCAGCCCTATTTCAAGGACCGCATGATCTTAAGGGGCGAAGGCAGAGACGAAGACTTCGATCCCGATTCTGAACCCAAGGAACTCACGACTGACGGAATCATTTATCAGGGTACCGTTCTCGAGCACATCCTGACAGAGCAGGTTACGCAGTTCTTTGACTGCGGAAAGCACGGCAACATGAGACTTCGTGGAGCTGACTGGAATGATGCTCTGGACATGGCATCCGTAAAGGGAGAGAGCGTTGCTTTTACCGCTGCCTATGCAGGATCGCTTTCAATGCTTTCATCAATGATCCGCGCATGCGGAAGAGATAAGATCACTGTTTTCGAAGAACTCGGAATACTTCTTTATGCAGAGGATTACGATGACATCGATTACCGTAAGAGAATGCTCGTTGATTATGAGAACTGCGTTGCAAAGAACGTTACCGGTTCGGTGCTTGAGCTTGATGCAGAGGACGTTGCAAAGCGTCTTGACCGCATGTCTGAATGGATAAAGAAACACATCCGTGAAAACGAGATGGCAGAAGACGGCAAGGGCAACAGATGGTTCAACGGCTATTACGACAAT
Organism: Clostridiales bacterium; assembly: GCA_017509205.1. Classification (GTDB taxonomy): domain Bacteria; phylum Bacillota; class Clostridia; order Saccharofermentanales; family Saccharofermentanaceae; genus Saccharofermentans. The sequence continues at coordinate 13,125 of JAFWQF010000077.1, forward strand.
GACGGCGAAAAGGTCGAAGGTGTCGTTAACGGTGATGTCCGCATGATGCTCACGTCACAGGTGTTCACCGTAATGTTCGGCACTGCTGACAACGATACCGTAAAGGAAGTCATCAAGGCTGCAGACGAATACCTTTATGCGCCTGCGCTCGGAGGTTACAGGCTCAACACAGATTTCCATGAGGTTAAGATGAACATGGGAAGAGCGTTCGGTTTTGCTTTCGGAGAGAAGGAGAACGGCGCGGTATTCTGCCACATGGCGGTCATGTATGCGTTCGCACTCTATACACGCGGATTCGTGAAAGAAGGATACAAGGTATTCAATAATCTCTTCACTCAGAGCATGAGCGAAGACGGAAGGATGTATCCGGGAATCCCCGAATACTTTAACGGCATGGGCAGGGGAATGTATCCGTATCTGACAGGTGCTGCAAGCTGGGCAGTCCTTCTTGTTCTCACAAAGATGTTCGGCGTATCTTCCGTTGACGGTAAGATAAAGCTTGAGCCCGCGCTTCTTTCTTCACAGTTCGATAATGACGGCCGCGCATCCGTTGTTGCATACAGAAAAGGAAAACCGTTCACGCTTACTTATGTAAATCCCGGTAAGCTTGAAGCAGGTTCTTACAAGATCGTATCTATCAGCTCAGGTGATAAGAAGTTTGTTCCCGAAGAAGGCGGCATTATCCCTGAAGAGGCATTCGGCGGAGAGTGCCCGGAGATCGTCTGCGAACTGGGATAGCGGGAGGTTTTTGTCTAGCGAAGTGTCTCGACATACGAGACGTTCCGCGGGAAAAACAGCGTGAATTTGTATGAATCTCCAGCGAAGTGTCTCGAAATACGAGATAGTTTGCGGGAATAACGGCCTGAATTGACGCAAATCTCCAGTAAAGTGTCTCGACATACGAGATGATCTGCGGGAAAATCACGAGTTTACTTTTCTAATGCATGGCGGCAAGCAATTGTTCCAATCAAGAGCACTGTCAGGTATCAAGGTTTCGAATGCTCCAAGGACCTGTGCGACAAAATAATCTTCGTCGAAATTATACTTGTCATACATAAAGCAATAAATTATCTCGCGACCTGGACGATAATGATTTGAAGAGTAGAAGTTGATTTTCTGAGCAGTTGTTCTTGAATACTCATACTTGTCAGTCATGCCACAGATCTCAGCAAATATGCAGCGGTCGATCTCAAAAAAGGAAAGCAAATAATCGGGAACATACCCGTCAGGATTATCAATGTCGAGTGCGGCCTCGTATTTATATGGTATACCCAAGGCTTTAAACATGCTCTTGCCCATTTGTTCATTCTTTGATTTGAGGATTTCATCACCGCTGTATACCGGGTGTTCAGCAGGTATATTATTTGATTTGGCTGTAGCGTTATCAAAAAAGCGGTTGTCCATGTGATGTGGATCGTAGGTGTTGGATATGGGAAAGCTGACCATGGGAGGTTCAAATACATAGGTCGATCTCCAATCGGTTAGGAGCTTTTCGTATTCTGCATTTAGGATCAGAAAACGCTCTATCAGAGGTGTGTAGTGTCTACCTTGCTTGCTTTCTATACTGTACCGTTTCTGATTCTTTTGGGAGACAGAATCGTTATTCGGATCATAGAATATAAATACGCATCTGCAGCCGTGATGTGTTCCAAAACGGCCGTGCACCATCTGTTTTAACATCTGTTCACGGTAACGAATCTTAACTGCGTGTGTTTTTATCGGTAAATGCAGCATACAAAAGCCTCCTTGGTAGAGCTATTGTATGCTTGAAAACGTTTTGGATGACTCGACAAAAACCGACAAAAACCGACAAGGCTTCAGGTGTCCAAATTATTTCTTTAACCTATTTAATGCATCCTGCATCTTCTTGTTTTCTGCGTTCTCTTCAAGACGCATGATGACAGAACTGATTACGGAGCAGAATGCGAATGAAACGATGAAGCCGATCCATGCCGCGACGTTGTTAAGCGGGAACCAGCCGAATACGACTGCAAAGACGGTGATTGCTGCCATGATGGTTGCGAAGAACAGGATGTTGCGCACTACGAGTGCCATGTTCTTGATTACAAGGTCTGACAGGAATATGTTCTGAGCCACTGTGATTATCAGAACTAGGAAAAGGAGCTGAAGGAGCGTTGCCGTTGAAAGTCCCTTTGCGCCGAGTGCAAACAGGCTTGATACGCTGCTTGCCTCATTTCCGATGATAATGTTTATCGCGATGAATAACAGCACCACTATTCCGAAACTCGTGAATAACTGCTTTATATAATCGAATATGTTCTTGTTGTCGTCCATTATCTTAACCCCAGCTTTCTTCTCAATTCGTCGGAGTACATGCGTGATACGACGATCTGTTCGCCGTTCTGAAGTGTGATCCTTATCTTGCGGTTGACGTCTGCCTTAAGGCTCTTGATCTTCCTCAGGTTCACGATGCTCTGCTTGCTTATGCGCAGGAAATCACGCGCAACGAGGTCCTGCTCAAGCTCATAGAGCTTAAGCTCGGACTCGTAACTTTCTGATGCGGTGTAAACGAAAGTCTTTCTGTCGACGGCTTCGATGTATAAGATCTTATCCGTTTCGATCAGGTATGTTTCATTGTCTTTGCGCACGGCGATCTGCATGTCGATCATGCGCATCATAGCGACGATCCTTTCGATGTCATTGTTCAGATGAGGAGCGCGTATGATGACTTCGGTATCGTCGTATCTGCCGTCTATGTCCAGATTGATCTTCATCACTCAAGTCCTTTTTTCCTGAAGGCTGCGAAGAAGAGCAGAAGGGCAAGTGCCGCGTTGACTGCTACCGTCAGGACAGCCGAAGGTTTGATTCCGTCAAAAGACATTTGGTTAATGAGGATCTTAAGCTGCTGTGTGTAAAAGATCCCTGCAACCTTTTCTATTTTATCATTGAACATTGCGAGCATGGGTGCAAATGAGAATACCATCATGACCGGCATGAAGAGTGATGTGGCAACCATCTGGTTGGGCGAGAACACTCCGATGCACGCGCCCATTGCAACTGATATCGCAATACCGACTGCCATGACACCGAGGTAGAAAGGAATGACTGAAGCAGGAAGGCCGGTAGCCATTATTCCTGCACCCGCCATGCAGAGCATCCAGACATATATGCCGACACCTGCGAGGTATTCCCAAGGCTTAACGTTTGCCATCATGAGAACTCTGAGCGTGTTCTTTTCCTTTTCTTCGGAAATGATCGATGCGACGGATGTGAGCGGCGCCATTCCCATGTACATCACGGAGAAGAGCTTCGTGAAGAAGAGCTCCGGCATGTCAGGCACGCTGATGGCGTTTTCCATTATCAACGTCATGACAGGGAACATGATGAACTGTATGAGGACTGTCTTGTTCTTTAATGTGTCTTTTAACTGTTTCCTGATGATAACTGCAACGTTACGCATATCTGGCCTCCGCGTCGTTTTCAAGCTTTCTTCCGGTAAGTTCGATGAAAACTGTTTCCAGGGTCGGCTCGGAAGAATGGATCGTTTCAACTTTTCCCTGCTTCAGGAGTGAACTTATTTTATCTGCAGATTCAATGCCGTCAGGCAGTCTGATGTCTTCGCCTGTTTTGAGGTGTATGCTGATAGCTTTCCGGTGGTTATATCTTCTGCAGATCTCAGAAGGATTGCCTCTGTCTACGATCTTTCCGTCGTTTAACAGTGCCACCTCATCGCAAAGTTCGGTTGCTTCTTCCATGTTGTGCGTCGTTAGGAATATGGTGCAACCTGCAGCTTTCCTGTTTTGAATGAGCTTATGTATATATTTCATCGTCATCGGATCAAGGCCGCTCGTAGGTTCATCAAGGAAAAGTATCTTAGGCGATACCATGAATACTCTCGCGAGCTGAAGTCTTGCGCGCATTCCTTTGGAAAGCTTCATGGCAGGTTTCTTTGCTGCATCTTTGAGACCGACTTCTTCGAGCGCGGATATTATCTTTGAGTGAGGGATTCCGTAGATGTCCGCGAAGATCTTAAGGTTATCCGTGCATGACAGCCTGTCATAGACTCCGTGATCGTCCATCATGATGCCGATCTGCTTTTTGTCTGTGCCTGTAAGATCTGAAACGTTCTTTCCGAAAACCGTGACATCGCCGCTGTCAAATCCGAGCTGGCCGGTGATTATCTTTATAAGTGTGGTCTTGCCTGCGCCTGAGGGTCCTAAAAGACCGAAGATCATGCCGGGCTTTATATCTAGATCGATACCTGAGAGGACCTGCTTACCGGCAAAACTCTTGCAGATTGCGTTAGCTCTTATCATGTGAAATCTCCTTTGTTCTTTGCTGGCTCAAAACTAACAAAGACCAAAGTTGCATTCAACGGCTCGTGACATGAGTTGCCGCCAGGGGAACGTAAGTTGCCAAAAACGTGATTACAGATAATCCCTTATGACGTCATCGGTCCATATGTGGACTTCGATGTAACGTTCGGGCCCGTGACTGCCGTCATCATTCCAGTCCTGGGGAAGACCGTACTTTTTGATCATCTCAAGAATGCCGTCATATGTGTAGACTTTTTCCCTGTATTCCTTGCCGTCTTTGTAATTGAATGTCGGCATGGAATCGCCGTAGGTGAAGGAGAGTTTCCGCTTATCGAACTTTTCGGCGGGTATCATGACATAGTCGCTCTGCTCATACCAGGTGGAAAGCCAGGGAGAAAAGCCTACGGTCATGTAGTGCGGTGAATCGATGTCCATGATGCCGCCCAAAGCTTTGAATTCTTTTCGAAGGATCGCTTCACAGCTGCGCCTTTTGGCATCGTAGGTATCGTTTCTTTGCGCGCAGAATGAATCAGGACGTTCAGTCTTGATCTTTTCGAGGATATCTCGTGCCTCTTCGGGCGATACGGCTGTCAGACTCTTAAAAGGTCCGGTGCGTTTATCGAAAAAGTGATACAGATCCATTATGCTCTTGATGCGCCTGCGCTGGAGTACTTCTTTGCTTTCAGTTCTTTCTTGCGGTCGTACATCAGAACGTCTGCACGGGCAAAGACCTCGTCGTAGCCTGAATCCTTTTCCGCGTCATATACGCTGATGCCGGCGGAAACGACAGCCCCGCCGTTTGTGAGATTGTCTTCGACCTGAGAGTTGAATTCATATATGAGCTCGTCTCTGTTGTTGTAATCTTCATTTGTCAGGAAAGCGGCAAACTCATCACCGCCGATCCTGAAGACGGGGCTGTGGGTGAACGTCTTGCAGATAAGAGTACAGCCGTCCTTGATGTATTTGTCACCGGCTTCATGACCGAGATTGTCGTTAACGTATTTGAGGTCATTGAGGTCAAATACCACCACGGCAAACTCGCGGATCTTTCCGTTTCTGATATTGACTTCAATGTTTTCCTTGAATTCCGTGTAGGAGTTGACGTTCCTGACGCTGGTAAGAGGATCCTTGTAAGCTACGGTCATGACCATGCCGAGCTGGCGGCTGCCCTCGATCCTGGCTTCGATGACTACGAATGTATGAATGATGCTTGTTGCCAAAAGACAGCCGACCGCGTAGAAAGGCATAAGCGGGAATTGTGCCTGGAGGACAATGAATACCGCCATGATGGCACCGGATATGCCGATCGCATTATGATGGCTCTTTTCCGGACCATTAAGTCTCTTGGCCTTGATAAGCGTATCAAATGCTATGCACGTGAACAGGACGACCTGGACATAGAGAATGACATATCTGGCTGAATTGGCTTTGTATTCTCCTTCGGGAGTAAACCAGAACATGATCGGAACGAAGAAGTTTATGATGAGAGCCAGGGCTTCGGAACCGAAGATAACCCAGCCGACACCCTTGAGAATGCTGCCCCATTTCTTATCAAGCTCAAGGGTCAGAGCAATGTAGCTTACCCACAAGAGAACGGTAAGGCCCATTGAAAGGAAGTAAATGACCGTATCCGCATAGACCAGAGGGATGATGCCCAGATCGAGCAGAACACCCCAACAAGCATCGCTTAAATAATAGAGAAGGACTGACAAAAGGAAATAACGGTAAGCTGCCGCGACTTTTACGCGCCTGACATTCGGCCTGCTGAATACATGATCAATATTTATGATCAGGTGAAGTATTATAGCGAGCATGCCGATGCTTGAATAATACATACGCCGGAAGCCGTTCCTTTCTAATTCTCTAATATTTTTATTATATTCCCATTTCTTTAATCGGTGTGTGTTATATTTTGAACATACAGTAAATAAGGGGGACCTTAAATATGAGAACCATTCGACTCGGAAAGACCGGCATAACAGTCCCCCAGAACGCCTTCGGCGCGCTCCCGATACAGAGGGTCAGTGAGGAAGAAGCTGTCAGCCTGCTGCGCAATGCTTATGATGGCGGCATGAGGTTCTTCGATACCGCCAGGGCATATTCCGACAGTGAAATAAAGGTCGGCAAAGCTTTCGAGGGAATGCGCGAAAAGGTCTTCATCTCATCAAATACACAGGCGACAACAAGAGAGAAGTTCGAAGAAGACCTGAATACGACACTTACTAATCTTAAAACGGATTACCTTGATATCTATCAGCTTCACTGCGTCGCAAGGTGTTATACAGAAGAGGATGACATTTTTCAGTGCCTTGTTGATGCTAAGCAGCAGGGAAAGATCAGGCACATCGGAATAACCGCGCACAAGATCGGCGTGGCTGAAGACATTGTTAAGAGCGGCCTTTATGAGACGCTTCAGTTTCCTTTTTCGTATCTGGCTTCAGAGCGTGACATAGCACTCGTAAACAGCTGCAAAGAAGCGGATATGGGCTTTATTGCCATGAAGGGCCTTTCAGGCGGACTGCTTACTGATTCCAAGGCATGCATGGCCTTCATGAGCCAGTATGATGCGCTGCCGATCTGGGGCATACAGCGACAGAGCGAGCTCGATGAGTGGCTCAGTTTCTTCGAAAACGAAGTTACCATGACGGATGATATGAAAGCCGTCATAGAAAAAGACAGAGAAGAGCTCCTCGGTGAGTTCTGCAGAGGCTGCGGATACTGCATGCCCTGTACTGCGGACATCATGATCAACCAGTGTGCGAGGATGAGCCAGATGATAAGGCGTGCGCCTTCGCAGAACTGGCTTACCGACTTCTGGCAGAAGGAAATGCTCAAGATTGATTCCTGCGTTGAGTGCGGCATCTGCAGGACCAGATGCCCGTATGAACTGGACATCCCCAACCTGCTTAAGAAGAATCTCAAGGATTACAAGGAGATCCTTGCAGGCAAGAGCGTCTGATCCACTTTATTGCATTCCGTCCTCTGTTACGTCCTCTCTTTTGATCAAAATGGAGGACCAAACAGGGGCTGAAAAGACCTGCTCGTGAAACTGTGGCAATTTTTAAGAAAAGCGTCAGGTTTCTTCCTGAAAACTGATTTTATGATCTGAACACCGGCAACAGATGCCGGTTATTTTTTGCCCGGAATCGAACAACAAAAAACTTTAATAAATTTCTAAAAAATTACAGATTTTGTATTGCGTTAAAGAAACATTACATATAGAATACAGTTGTGGTGATTTGGGGAGGAAATTCCCATTCGAGTGGAGGAAAGTGGAAGAAATTCCGAAAATACTCCGCTTTTCACATAAATCAACAGGGGCGGCAAAGTGGCTAGAGACATCAAGAAAATCGATGCAAAGGGAAGATTCTTCATCCCGGCAAAGCAGAGAGAACAGCTCGGTGACGAGGTTGTTGTAACAAACAGCCTTGATAAGGGCTATCTTTGTGTCTATTCAAAAGAGCACTTTAACCGCATCGCTGAGCAGATCGGCAAGCTCAACACCATGGACTCCAAGGTCCGTAAGATCAAGAGAGCCATCATCGGCGAGGCGTGTGAAGTAACTGTTGATTCGCAGGGAAGGATCGCTGTAAGCACCGAGCTTTGGGAAAGAGCTTTCGCAAAACCCGGTGATGAGATCTGTGTCTTTAACGACGACGGCAAGCTCGACATCTGCACGAAGAGCTTCTACGACGATGAAGATCATGATCTGAGCAATATTGAAGGACTGGAGACCGATTACTATGTCGCAGGACTCTAATTTCGAACATAAATCAGTACTGCTCAGAGAAGCGGTAGACGGCCTCTGCGTTAAGGGCAACGGCATCTATGTCGACTGCACGGCAGGCGGCGGCGGACACAGTGCTGAGATAGCATCAAGACTTGGTTCTTCCGGAACCCTGATCTCCGTTGATAAGGACGTTGATGCTCTACGTGCATGCATGGCACGCAGCAAGGATTTCGCTCATACCAACTGGATGCCTGTTAAATGCGATTACGGTGATATCGACAACATGCTCGACAGCATGAAGATAAAGAAGGTTGACGGTATTTTGGCTGATCTCGGTGTTTCGTCACATCAGCTCGACGAGGCAAGCCGCGGTTTCTCATACATGAACAAGGGACCTCTCGACATGAGAATGGATACCAGCGATGAGACGCTTACGGCTGAATACATTGTAAACAAGTATTCAAGAGACGAGCTCGAAAGGATCTTCAGAGAGTATGGCGAGGAGCGTCATGCCGGCAGGATCGCAGACGGAATCGTTCAGAGAAGGCAGAGAGTACCGTTCAAGCTTACGACTGATCTGGCAGAAGTCATCAAGGAATGCATGCCCGGTCACGGAAGATTTGAGGATCAGCACCCTGCAAAGAGGTGCTTCCAGGCAATAAGGATAGAAGTCAATCACGAGCTTTCCGGTCTTGAAAGTCTTATGAGGGATTGCTTCAAGCATCTTAATCCTGGCGGAAGGGTAAGCATTATCACTTTCCATTCGCTTGAGGACAGGATCGTGAAGGAAGCATTCCGCAAGGCCGAGAATCCCTGCACATGTCCCAGAGAATTCCCGATGTGCGTGTGCGGAAAGAAACCGCTGGGCACGGTTATCACAAAAAAGCCCATCGAACCGTCGGAGGAGGAGAAGGAGGAGAACCCCAGAGCACGAAGTGCAAAACTCAGGGTTTTCGAGAGGAACGGAAACGAACAGTATAACTAAGGGTGGTTGACGTTATGGCTATCAGTGTGCGCAAGACAAAAGAATTAAAGAATAAGAAGCCTGCGATGCGTTTCGAGGACAGGGATCTTATGGATGCGCTCAATGCAGGCAAGCGCGGCTCAAAGAGGAATTTTACCTACAGACAGGGTAAGTCCATCATTCCCGTTATCGAACCTCTGATCATCGAGAAGAAGCCGAAGGCAGAAGTTAAGAAGCCTGCAGCTTCCAAGAACAAGCTCTCTTTCGAAGAAATCAATGAGATCAGCAGAGATTACGCTAAAGAACATATGGATCCCGAGCTCGCAAAAGAACAGAAGGAAAAAGCCAAGAAGCTTACCACGAGAAAGTTCGTTCAGACTGCTCTTACGATCGCTGTCGTTCTTTTTACGGGTGCTTTCGTCATGATGCTCCTGTTCCCTCAGACTGAACTTTCGGAGCTTTCAAGAGACAATTCCAACCTCAAGGACAAGATTAACACTGTTAAAAGACAGATATTAGACGCGGAAGAAAACGCAAACGGAATTACCGACATGGACGCTGTCAGGGCACAGGCTCTTCAGCTCGGCATGCAGGATCCTAACCAGAATCAGGTCGTAAATCTTCCAATTCCCAATAACGATTCCTTGAAGACAGTGGTACCATATGATTCATATGGAGTAAACGATGACGTCCTCAGGGTAAATGAGGATGCTCTAGAGGAGTACTATGCCTCTCATCCCGGGCGCTGAAGCCGTAAAGAGAAGACAACCTGAAGAAAACGTTAAAGATAATACCTACGCTCTTACGAGCGGAGGCAGAGAGTTTGCTTCGCGTCAGATAGTGACCGTCATGGCGGCACTTATGATCGCGTATGCCGTTTATCTTGTATACGGCCTTTATAAGACCACGGTAAAGGATTACGACAAGTATGCCAGGGCTGCTGCCAATGAGCAGTGGACGCTGATGACATATTCCGCGAACAGGGGAATGATCTACGATGCCAACATGAACGCTCTGGCATCCAATACTTACGACTATACGGTAGTATGTTCGCCTTCACAGGTAACTTCGCCGACTCTTTCCAGAGCCCAGATCATGCAGAGCATAGTCTCGATCCTCGGCGTAAAGTACGAGAAGATCGATTCCATTCTTCCTGACGATCCTACGGACAAGAACGATAAGCGTAATGCTGTCCAGGGTTGTGACGTTATCAGGAACATCCCTTCAGAAAAGAAGGACGAATTCCAGAAATTTCTCAAGGAAAACAAAGTAAAGGGCTTCGGTTTTGTCGCGGTGCCCCAGAGATACTATAACTACGGAAGTCTCGCAGCACAGGTCATCGGTTATGCGAGAAATAACGGTGAGACCTTAAACGGCCTTTACGGACTCGAAGCATACTACGATAAGACACTTTCAGGAAGTGACGGTTACCGCTATTCCGAGACTGACTCCATTACGGGCGGCGTCCTTCCTTATTCCGATGCGACCGAGGAAAAGGCTGCAAACGGTAAGAACATCGTAACCAACATCGACCTCAGCATTCAGCGTATCGTTGAGGAGGCATGCAAGGACGCGTACGACAAGTACAAGCCGCTCGACGGATGCACGGCGATAGTAATGAACCCTTATACCGGTGCCATCCTTGCCATGTGCTCGCTTCCGGATTACGACCTCAACAATCCTTACGGAGTTCCGTACGGACTGGATGAATACGATTTCAACCTGATGGACAAGAACAAGCAGGTTGAGTACATAATGTCCAATGCATGGCGTAACCGCTGCGTATCAGATACATACGAGCCTGGTTCAACCTTCAAGTCACTTACGACATGCATGGCTTTCGAAGAGAACCTCACAAATGAAAATGAAGTTTTCGACGATGCTCCGATCAAGCTCTCCGAGCAGCATACGATCTCCTGCTGGATGCAGAAGACCAATCATTTCAACCACGGCAAAGAGACGCTTAAAAAGGGATTTGAGAACTCCTGCAACCCTGTATTCGCACAGCTCGCGTTCAGGATCGGAATCAAGAAGTACTACAAGTACGTAAGAATGCTCGGTTTCTATGATCAGACCGGAATCGACCTTCCCGCTGAAGGAAAGGGCATCTTCCATAAAGACCCGAGCCGAGTCGACATGGCGGTACTCTCATACGGAGAGTCTTCAACGGTCACACCTATCCAGCTGATCACTTCTTACTGCGCGATCATAAACGGCGGAAACCTCATGGTTCCGCACATCGTTAAGTACATTACTGACGAGAACGGCAACATCGTTGACCAGATCGAACCGGAAGTCGTAAGGACCGTGTTCTCCGAGAACACCTGCAAGCGAGTCAGGGCTCTGATGGAAGGCGTTGTCTCCGACGGTACAGGTTCCGCTGGTAAGGTTGCAGGATACAATGTCGCAGGTAAGACCTCAACGTCAACGGTCGACGTCGGTGAGCTCAAGGGCATGCACGTGCTCTCTTTCTCATGCTATGCACCCGCAAACGATCCCCAGATCGCGGTCCTCTTCGTCCTCAACAAGCCTGAGGATAAGGAAGTAGGTTCATCTGCCGCGGCTTCAACTGCTGCACGGATCGTAGAAGGAACCCTGACATATATGGGTATCGAGAGAATCTTCACGGAAGACGAGTACGATCAGCTCACGAAGGAATACTACGTTATGAAGGTCGAAGGCATGGCCGCTTCCAAGGCTGCTTCCACCATCGCGGTCAACGGTCTGTCCACTCTCTACGGAACAGTCGACATGACGCCTGAAACGAAGATCGCTAAGACATATCCGAGCTATACACAGAAGCTTTACAGGACCGGTATCGTCATCATGTATCCTGAAGATGTCACTGAGGATCAGATGCTTACTTCGAGAGTACCCAATATGGTTGGCATGAACGCCGTTGAGTGTATCGAGGCCTGCCGCAAGGTCAATCTGAACTGCAAGATCAAGGGTGACGTAACGGGCATCTGCACATCGCAGAACCAGAACGCCGGTTCCACAGTGCTTTCAGGTGAGGTTATTACCGTTACCCTGAGCAATGACGGCGCAAGCCAGCTCGGAATCAGCAGAAAGACGCCCACGGCGGCTCCTAAAAAGAAGACCGGGGATACCGGCGTAGGCTGATCTTTTTCTCCCGTTATCCTGCCTTGATGGTTTAACGCACAAACAGATAGTGCTCGCGGACACAAATTTCTTCTAATTGCCACACTTATTTTTCTTTTATTTGTTTTAATATAAGTACGGAGAATTGAAAGGAATTATTGACCGTGCTTCTGTCCGATATTTTGAAAGAACTTGATTCGCGTGTAATAACAGGTGATCCTGCCTGTGATGTTACATCGGTTGAATTTGACTCGCGCCGTGTTAAGGCCGGCTCCGTTTTTGTCTGCATAAAGGGTTTTACCGTTGACGGACATTCTTTTGCAGGCAGTGCCGCTGCCTCTGGAGCTTCATGCATTATCGTAGATGCCTCACGTGAAGGCTATGACGATAATACCCTCATTGAGGCCGTAAAGGGAACGGACTGTGTCGTAGTCGAGACTAAGGACACAAAGAAGGCTCTGGCTGTCACCGCAGCCGCACTTGACGGTCATCCCGAGAAAGAACTTGAGATCTTCGGCATAACCGGCACAAAGGGCAAGACTACTTCCACTTTCATGCTCCGCGCGATCTTTGAGGCGGCCGGCAGGAATTCCGGTCTCATCGGTACGGTCTGCAATCTCATCGGCGATGAGAAGATAAAGGCAAAGCACACCACTCCCGAATCATCCGAGATCTTCGGCATGATGCGCTCTTTAAAGGAAAAGGGCGGAGACAGCCTCGTCATGGAGGTTTCCTCACAGGGCTTAAAGCTCGACAGAGTCTACGGCATCAAGTATCGTGCGGCTGCGTTCACCAACCTCTATGAGGATCATATCGCTCCTGAAGAACACCCTGACATGGAGGATTATTTCAACTGCAAGCTCAGACTCTTCGACAACTGTGAGACAGCTGTCGTCAACGCTGACTGTGAGCAGGCTCAAAAGGTCTGCGAATATGCATCTTCAAGATGCGAGGTCCTTACATACGGCATCGACAGCGACGCTGATTTCAAAGCCGAGGACCTTCAGCTCGAGAGAAGAGACCACGTTACCGGAACAAAGTTCACGCTTAAGAGCAAGATGCTTTCCGGAGAGTTTTTCGTGGCACTTCCCGGAAGGTTCAATGTTTCAAATGCGCTCTGCGCCATCGCAATGGCATGCTGCGCAGGCATCGATGAAGGCAGCATAAGAGGTGCTCTTGCTTCGGTAAGCGTTCCCGGCCGTCTCCAGCCCATAGAAAACCAGTTGGGACTCAATATCCTGGTTGATTACGCGCATAACGCGGCGGCTTTGGAGAACGTCCTTCTGGATCTTAAGAAGTACACGGAAGGCAAGGTCATCACGGTTTTCGGATGCGGCGGCGACAGGTCGACGACGAGAAGATTCGAGATGGGTGAAGTGTCCGGAAGGCTTTCAGACAAGACCATCATCACGTCAGACAATCCGAGGTCCGAAGATCCGATGGCTGTCATTGCACACATCATCAATGGTATCGGCAAGACGGATGGAAGATTTGAAGTCTATGCTGACAGGGCGAGCGCCATCAGACACGCGATCTCGATCGCAAAGCCCGGTGACACGGTGCTCATCGCAGGCAAGGGACATGAGGATTATCAGATCTTCAAAGATCAGACAATACATTTTGATGATGCCGAGCAGGCTGCAAAAGCAGTAGCCGAGCTAGAGAACGGTTCCAAACCGATGTTCTCGCTCGAAGAGATCAAGCGTGCAGTCGGCGGCAGGACCGTCTATAAGACCTCAGAGCCTGTTTACGCGGCTTTCGTTCAGGTTCACGGCGTTTCTTCGAATTCAAAGGAAATAAAGAAAGGCGACATCTTTATCGCACTGCGCGGCGAACGCTTTAACGGCGGTGAGTACACGGAAGAGGCGATCAGTGGCGGCGCGTGTGCCGTTTTGGTCGACAATGCCGAATACGTTCCCGAAGGAGCTGTCGGTATCGTTGTCGAAGATACCACAAAGGCGCTTTGCGACCTCGCTGCATATTACAGGTTCAAACTCGATGCAAAGGTCGTCGCCGTTACGGGATCAGTCGGTAAGACTTCCACCAGAAACATAATCGCAGAAGTGCTTTCACTTGGCTTCCGCGTTCATTCGACAAAGGCAAACAATAATAATGAGATCGGCATGAGCAGGACGATCCTTTCCGCACCTCTTGATACGCAGATACTTGTCGTTGAGATGGGTATGAGAGGCCTTGAGGAAATATCCAAGCTTACAAAGATAGCAAGGCCTGACATTGCGGTCATAACCAATGTCGGCTATTCACATATCGGCAGACTCGGAAGCCGCGACAACATCATGCGCGCGAAGATGGAGATCACCGAAGGACTTACCGACGGAGGCATCCTGATCGTAAACGGCGATGATCCCAAGCTTTTCGAATATGCAAGAAAAGTCATGTCGTTCAACAACCTCATCGCTGCGGTATCTTCTGCGGAAAAACCGGTTGATATGTGCCCTGAATGCATCAACTGCTATGACGTGACAGAGAACGATGACGGAAGCGTTTTCCGCGCACGCATCACAAGGCTCGGAGAAGCTATCGAGTTCGGCGATGAGTTCCGCATAAAGTTGTTCGGAAATGCAGGCATCAGAAATGCTCTGTTCGCACTTCTTTGCGCGCATATCTGCGAGATCGGAATGACTGACGGCATGATCAGCGCAATCAGGGAAACTCTGTTTGCCACCAAGGCCATGGACGGACGCGGTGCAATAAAAGAGACAAAAAAGTATATGATAGTAAATGATGCGTATAACGCAGCGCCCGAATCCATGGAGAACGCTTTCATCAACTTCTCCAAGAGGGCGAAGGGCAGGAGAAAGGTCTTGGCTCTCGGCAACATGATGGAACTCGGAGATTTTGCTCCCCAGCTCCATGAAATGACCGGTAAGGCCTGCGCGAAATACGGATTTGACAAGGTCTTCATAACGGGAGACAACGCTGAGGACTTTATCAGGGGAGCTCACATGATCGACATGGGCCTTGAGATCTCCAGATGCCGCGATACTGAAGACGTTTCGTCCAGGCTCTCTGATTATCTTAGAGACGGTGACGCGATACTCTTCAAGGCTTCTCACAGCTTCGGCTTTGAAGACCTGGCAAAAGAATTCATAGAGAAAGGCGATTCTTGACGGATGGCGCAGGATAAGGGCGTTAAAGATTATAAGATAACCGACATCGACCAGCTCCTTGAGCCTGGTGTGTCAGCTATCCCGGAAAGAGCCAAGATACACACGGACTTAAATCCCCAGAACGTAAACATTCCGATGCTTCTCATGGTATTCGGACTTCTTGTTTTCGGCCTCGTTGTACTTTATTCCGTTTCCGGACCTGACGCTTACGGTCTTTACCATGACTCCGCTCACTTCCTCAAAAGACAGATAATCCAGACGCTAATCGGACTCGCTGCCATGATCGCGATCATGTTCATTCCGATCAAGGTCTTCCAGATGCGCTGGGTTATGTTCGCCGCATACGGACTCAGTCTTCTTCTTGCGATATGGACACTCGCCGTGGGCGTAGGTTCCGAGCACGGCGCCACAAGATGGGTAAACATCGGACCCATCCAGTTCCAGAGTTCCGAGGTTATCAAGGTTGCGTTGATCGTTGCTTTCGCAAACTACAGGTCAAGGATCGACAAGCTCCGCCGTGAGGGAAGGATCCCGTTGCCCAAGAACAAGACGAGAAGAGCCATCGCAAGCGCAGCAGTCGACCTTGTTTTCCCTGCAGCAATGGTTATCGTCGTCGACATGGTCATCATCATGCAGCCGCACGTTTCGTGCTTCCTTATCATCGGTATCGTCATAGTCCTCAGTGCATTGGTTTCTGAGATCCCGCTCAAGTCTTGGATAACAGGAATCCTCATCATGGTGGGTTTTGTCGTTGTGGTAGGAGGCGCTGTCATAGCTGTCATGCCTACTGATACGCGTGACAGGATCCTCAAGAACTATTCGCACGTTTTCAAGCGTATCGCGATCTTCAATCAGGGTGATGAAGAAGATGAAGACACCACTCTTACAAAGGATGACACGAGACAGATCGACAACGCTCATAACGCTCTCGGTTCGGGCGGAATGTGGGGCGTTGGTCTCGGAAATTCCCGTTCAAAATACAATTACGTCGCAGAGGCGCAGAATGACTATATTTTCTCAATCTACATAGAGGAGACGGGCTTCGTCGGCGGAGTAATACTGATGTCGCTTTACATGATAATGTTCGTGATGTGCGTCAAAGTAATACTCAGGTCGGACGGTGTGTTTACGCGCACTGTCGCGACAGGCTGTACTGCGCTTATCTTCGTTGAAGTTCTGATGAACATTTCGGTCGAGCTTCAGGTCATGCCTGCCACCGGCGTTACGCTTCCTTTCATGAGCTACGGCGGTACAGCGCAGATCATGCTCCTTGTTGCTTACGGTCTGATCCTTTCAGTTTCCAAATACGGTAAGAAGGCTCAGGAGGCTAATCCCAAGCGTTTACCCAAAAAGGCGGCATAACCTTATATGGAGCACCGTTTCGCGATAATCGGCGGAGGAACTTCCGGTCACATAAATCCAGCGCTCGCAATAGCGTCAATACTTGATGAAGGTTTCTCCAAAAAGGGAGATACCTGCAGGTTCATCTTCGCGGGAAGAAAAGACGGTCTTGAAGGCGAGCTCGTTCCCAAAGCGGGTTATGAATTCGTTGACATCGAGGCAAAGCCTTTTCCGACAAGACCTTCAGTCAAGGCAGTTAAGGCGCTGAAGTCGCTTAGGAAGGGCAGAAAGCAGTGCCTTGATTTCCTTAAAGAGTATCAGCCCGAAGGCGTCATCAGTACCGGCGGTTACGTCAGTGCTCCTTTGATCTCAGCTGCAAAAGGACTCGGCATTCCTGTCATGATTCACGAGGCAAATGCTTTCCCGGGACGCGCAAACAGGGTGCTTTCAAAGGGCGCAGAGCTCGTGATGACGGGCTTTCCCGACCAGGAAAAAGTCTTTTCTGAAGCAAAGAGCATTGTCTATACAGGCAACCCAGTAAGGAAGATGATGTTCGGCAATACATATGAGGCATCAAGAGCAAAGCTCGGTATTCCCGAAGGCAGGAAAATGGTTTTTGCAATGGGCGGCTCACTTGGCGCTGCGACGATCACGGGATTCATCCTTTCGTGTGCTGCAATGCCTGAATTTGCAGACGTTCATTTTGTCTTAAGCTGCGGCAAGAAGAATGCCGTAAACATTACGGATGAGGACCGCAGCCGTCCGAATCTCGAGATTATGGAATACATCACTGAGCCCAATCTTTATCTTTCCGGAAGTGATGTTTGCATACTCCGTGCGGGTGCGGTTACCTGCGCCGAGATCACAGCAACGGGAGCCTGCGCGATCATGGTGCCTTATCCTTATGCTGCACATGATCACCAGACTTATAACGCAAGATCGATCGCCGAAAGAGGCGGCGGAATCGTCATATCAGACGAAGACTGTGCGTCAGGAAAGATCCTGCCCGTTCTGACGGAGCTTCTCGAAAATGAGGAAAAACGCCAAGAGATAAGAAAGTGCGCAGCCGAACAGGCTGTTACGGACACGGATGAAAGGATTTTCCGTGCGATCACTGACGCGCTCGCGAAACAAGATTGATAGAATAAACCTATGGATGATAACGAACTCGACAAACTGTTTGGAATTGGCGGCGGGGATGAAGGCTCCGGCGCGGACGACTCTGAACATTTGCAGATAGTCGATTCCAAGGATAAGACGCCGTCTGAAGAAGCAAAAGACGAAGAAAAAGGCGCGGAAGAGACGGCTGAGGAAGAAGCGGAATCCACAGAAGAAGATTCTGAAACTCCGGAAGAAGAAACGGAAGCTTCCGAAGAAGAATCCGAAGAAGCCGGAGAAAAAGAAGAGTCAGAAACCGAAGGCGAAGAAGAACAGCCTTCCGAAAAAGCGGAAGGTGATGAAGCTGAAGCCGGAGAGTCTGAAGAAAAGCCTTCTGAAGAGCAGCCCAAGGAAAAGAAAAAGAAGAGAAAAGCCAAAGTCAGGCTTAACGGATTCGGCATTTCCGTCATCGTTCTATTTGTTCTTGTCGTCACACTGATACTTTTGTTCCTGTTCCTGCCGATCTTCAGAGTCCGCGAGGTTACTGTCGACGGCAACGTTGAAATGACCGACGAGGAAGTTCTCAAGGAGGTCGGACTCGAATACAACGCGCATCTCATGAGGGGCGTAAGCGGCAATCTCTGGGATATCGTAAGGTTCAATTACGGTAAGACCGAAGAGAGGATTAGACGTGAAAACCCTTATATAGCTGACATCACGATATCTGTAAGGATCCCTTCCGAAGTCAGGATCACCGTCAAGGAGAGAAGGAAGATAGCTTATGTGAGCACTCCGGACGGATATATTGCGCTTGACCGTTACGGTACGGTCCTTGAGATCAATTCCGGCAAGATCAAACAGGATGTCAGACCGATCGTTTACGGCATAAGCGTCGAATCCGCTAAGTTAGGCGAGAAGGTAAAGGTAAGGGACGAGAACTCTTACAAGAAGGCCATTGTCGTGCTTGGATCCATTCTTTCTGCTGACAATGCGACCATCAACGACAAGTTCAACATGTTTGAACACACGACTGAAGTAAGGATACTTCCGAGCGGATACATATTCCTGACGATCTATACCGACAGCGGCAAGCCCGTTCAGGTAAAACTCAACATGACAGACAAGATAAACGAGAAGATGTCATGGCTGCTCTATGCCTTTAATTCCAACGCTTTTGACCAGGTTACCATCAAGGGTACGCTCGACATGACGGGCGATGAATACATCTTCAGTTCCACAACTAGATAAAAAATTTGATATTTTTTTTAAAGTTTACAATTTAATGATAAAATGTACTAGGATTCTTACAATACGGAGTTAAATCCCGCTTACTGTATTGCCTGAACTTTGTGTTTGGGTTAGAATTCACAATGATATATTGTCTAAACTTTTAATTATTTATAGAGACGGGACAAAATACAGGTTTAACGGAGGAAATTAGGATGTCTGAGAGCAAGCACAGCTATTCAATGGACGAATCGAATGTTGCCAGCATTAAGGTAATCGGCGTAGGCGGAGGCGGAAGCAATGCTGTTAACCGCATGGTCGAGAGCGGCGTCCAGGGTGTTACATTTATCGCTATCAATACCGATAATCAGGCGCTTGCCCGCAACAAGGCAGAAATAAAGATCCAGATCGGCGAGAAGGTCACAAGAGGCCTCGGCTGCGGAGCTGACCCCAGTGTCGGTGAGAAGGCTGCTGAAGAGTCACGTGACGAGATCGCTGAAGCAATCAGCAACACAGACATGCTCTTCATCACAGCAGGCATGGGCGGCGGTACCGGTACAGGTGCTGCTCCTGTAGTAGCTCAGATCGCAAGAGATCTCGGAATCCTCACAGTTGCAGTTGTTACAACACCTTTCACATTCGAAGGCGGAAAGAGAGCTGCAAACGCTGAGCGCGGTATCCGTGAACTCCAGAAATCAGTAGACTCCCTCATCTGTGTTTCCAACGATAAGCTTCTTGACGTAGTAGATGAAAGCACTTCCTTCGAGGAAGCATTCAATATGGCAGACCAGGTTCTCAAGTTCGGTGTCGCAGGTATTTCCGACCTCGTTGCAATCCCCGGACTCATCAACCTCGACCTTGCAGACGTT
Organism: Clostridiales bacterium; assembly: GCA_017509205.1. Classification (GTDB taxonomy): domain Bacteria; phylum Bacillota; class Clostridia; order Saccharofermentanales; family Saccharofermentanaceae; genus Saccharofermentans. The sequence continues at coordinate 32,864 of JAFWQF010000077.1, forward strand.
ACACGTGTCATGAAGGACGCAGGTATCTGCCATATGGGTATCGGCCGCGCTTCCGGCGAGGACCGTGCTCAGGTCGCTATCAAGCAGGCTATCAACTCACCTCTGCTTGATACAAACATCGAAGGTGCTACAGGCGTAATCCTCAACTTCACAGGCGGACGCGGAATGAGACTCTCCGAGATCGACGCTGCTTCCTCCATCGTTCGTAACGAGGCTTCGCCTGAGGCTGAGATCATCGTCGGTGCAGTCGTTGACGATTCACTCGAAGATGAGCTCATGATCACAGTCATCGCTTCCGGATTCGATAACACGGTCAATGCAAGCGCAGGCCACAGAGCAAGCACTTCCGTACTTTCTAGAGAGAATCCCACGATCATCACATCAAGAGGCGCTTCCACATCATCCAGAACTGAATACATTCCGAGACAGCAGACACAGCAGCCTGCACCCGAGCCGGCACCGGCACCCGTTCAGCGTTCAGCTCCGGGCTTCAGATTCGGTGATGATTCCGTAAATGTTGCTCCGGCACCTGCAGCTCAGCCTGCTCCTGCGCAGCAGATTCCTATGCAGCAGCCCGCTCAGCAGCCTGCACCTGCTCCCGTTCAGCAGATCCCGATTCAGCAGCCTCAGCAGCCGGCTCCTGCTCCCGTTCAGCCTCAGGCTCCCGTTCAGATGGGCGGCAGACCGCAGGCAAACGTAGCACCTCAGCCTGAAGCAAAGCCTGCTCAGAAGTCTGCTAAGCCTTGGTTCATGTTCGGCAAAGACGGTCAGTAAGAGCAAATGATCTGCATAAAGTGCGGCAAGAATAACGATAAGGTCCTGGATTCCAGGCCCACTGAAGACGGTTATTCCATCAGACGCCGCCGTGAGTGCATAGAATGCGGGTACAGGTTTTCGACCGTAGAGAGGATAGAAGACCTGAATCCGACGGTCATAAAGAAGAACGGAACGAGAGAACCGTACATGGCCGAGAAGATCATGGCAAGCCTGAACATTGCGTGCTCCAAGCGAGGAGTATCGCCTCAGGACAAGGAAAAGATCGTTGCTGAGATAACCGATAAGGTCAACAACAGATACAACCGAGAGATAACGAGCTCTGAGATCGGTGAGTTCATAATGAACCGTCTGAGGAATATGGACAAAGTCGCATATGTTCGCTTTGCTTCCGTTTACAAGGACTTTACCGATCCTCAGTCCTTCGCAGATGAGGTAAGCAGGATCTCCGATGAGGATCCGCTGGCCGCAGAACGTAAATAAGCCGCAAAGCGGCAAAAACAAAATAGAAGTTACAGGGGTGATCTAATGGCAGTAAACAAAGTTTTGCTCGTAGACGACGATCCGGGCATTATCGAAGTACTCAAGCTCTATTTTGAGAAGGAAGGCTATCAGGTTTCAACCTGCATGCAGGGCGACAGGGCTATCGGCGTGTTTACGCAGTTCAAGCCTGATATCGTTCTCTTAGACCTTATGCTTCCCGGTATGGACGGCAATGACATCTGCCGTGAGATCAGAAAGACTTCCGACACCCCAATCATCATGCTTACAGCACGTACGGATACCCTTGATAAGATCATCGGTCTCGAGCTTGGTGCAGATGACTATATCCCGAAGCCGTTTGAGCCTAAGGAAGTCCTTGCAAGAGTCAAGGCTGTCTTAAGACGTACAGAGAAGAGGGACAACGGTGCAGCTGCAGAGGCTGAGACCGGCAAGCCCGATGACATAATCACATATCCCGGCTTCTCGGTAGACAAGATCCGCTATGTCGTTACAGTAGACGGCAATGAGATCTACATGCCTCCGAAGGAGCTTGAACTCCTTTTCTTCCTCGCTTCGAATCCTAACCGCGTTTTCACCCGTGAGCAGCTCCTTGAGAACGTCTGGGGATACGATTTCTACGGAGAGTCACGTACTGTTGACGTCCACATCAAGAGGATCAGAGAAAAGATCGAGAATCCCGACAGGGAACAGAACTGGTGCATTAAGACTGTTTGGAGCAAGGGTTATAAGTTCGAGACGAGGTAACTCATGGCTCCCAAGTCTGACGGCGGCAGAAAGATCTCGGCCAATTTCGCCGTTTTCATTATTACATTTCTTGTCTTTACCACTCTCGTGGTATTTGCCGTCCTGCTGTTTCTCTCCTATGAGAACATGTACAACAGCCTTATCGTCAATGTCGTTGACGGTACGGATTCCGTTGCGCGGAATCTGTCTTCTGACATCACTTCGCTTACTACAATGCAGACGGGTGAGTTCAGATATACGATGGACAATGACGGTACCGATAATTTCAAGAATTCACGCATAATCGACCGCTTTGTCAATTCTGAGATCTACAGAAACAGCGGTTCCATATATTTGGTCGATGCCGAAGGACGCATCTTAAGCCGTAATTCCAGAGAATTCGAAGCAGCTGACGGCGTTCCCGTAAAGCAGGGGAACGGCGGAAGCATGTACCTTTCCGATGAAACCGTCATGGATCTCATATTGATCGCAGACAGGGATGGCAGAGCCGGTGACAGTAATAAGACAGCGCGCAATGTCACATCAACCAGCTGTATGAAGATCAAGGGCACGCCTTATTTCTGTGTCGTCAGGAATCACGAGACTACTGATGCGACGTTCACCGAATACATTAATGTCATATTTATTCCTGCAATGATCGCCATGATCATCGCGATCATCCTTTATGCGGTATTCGTATATTTGAGCCTTATGCCGATCAAGGATATCTCAAGAGCGATCGCAAGCGTTGCCGAAGGTGATTTCTCAGTAAGAGTAAGCCCCAGGTTCTCAGAGCCTGAAGACTATTCAAGTTTTTCAGTTTCATCCGAGTTTACCGAGATGGGAATGACGGTCAACAACATGATCGAGTCTCTTGAAAACGCGGAGCGCGACAGGGAGATGTTCATATCATCGATCGCGCATGACATCAGGACACCGCTCACTTCGATCAACGGTTTCGTAACGGCAATGACTGACGGTACGATCCCGCCCGAAAAACATGATCATTATCTGAACCTGATCAAGCAGCAGTCTGACAGGATCAGGACTCTCGTTACTCAGATGACCGAAGCGTCATCGCTCTCGCATGTTGATCCGAAGATGATGGAGGAATTCAACATCAGCGACATGATCAACGACATCATCGACAACCTTGAAGCACAGCTTTCAAACAAGGACATTTCTATCATCAAGTCGCTCGATCCGGGCCCGGGAATCACTGCATACGGCGAGGCTCAGCAGCTGTGCAGAGTCATCATCAACATCATCACTAATGCAATTAAGTTCACGCCTCAGGGCGGTTCGATAAAAGTCACGACAACATCCGAACCCAGAAACAGAAGGATTATGATCCAGGTCGAGGATTCGGGTGCAGGCGTTGAGGAATCAAAGAGAAAGAGGATCTTCGAAAGTTTCTATAAGGCTGATCCGTCCCGTAAGGTTGAGGGATTCGGCTTAGGACTTTATATCTGCAAGCAGATCCTTGCGGCACACGGACAGACCATTTCCTGTGAGGATGGTACTGAACTGGGCGGTGCAAGATTCGTTTTCTATTTCCCGTTCCCGCCTGAGAACAGGCAGGAATGATTCATGACGAAAATATCCCGTTCAAAACTTGCTCTTCAGACCTGGAATGCTCTGAAAGAGGCATTTCCCGATTCAGCATGCTCACTTGATTTCGATCTTCCCGAGAGGCTTGCGATACGAGGAATATTGTCCGCGCAATGCACTGACAAAAGGGTTAATCTTACTTCAAAGGAACTCTTTGAGAAATATCCTGACATGAGAGCTATTGCTGATGCATCCGCAGAAGAGATCTCAGCCGTCATCAAGCCGTGCGGACTCACAGCGTCCAAGACTGCTTCCGTAAAGGATTTCGCAGGCAGGATGGTCGGTGAGTGGGGCGGAGTGATCCCCAATGACGTTGATGCGCTCATGAAGGTAAAGGGCATAGGCAGAAAGATCGCAAACCTCATCGTCGGAGAGATCTACGGCACTCCCGCGATCGTTGTCGACACGCACTGCAAGAGAGTTATGAAACGTGTCGGTATCACGGATTCTGAAGATCCTGCCCGCGTTGAAAAGGACATGATGAAAGTATTTGAAGAAGATAAGTGGATAGCCATCGGACATCTGTCCGTGGACCTCGGAAGGACGTTCTGCAAAGCTCAGACGCCCGACTGTGAAGGCTGCCCGCTCTCCGGTTTTTGCAGGAGGCACATCTGATGGGCAAGGTCAGTCTTTCAAGTCCCGTATCAGTTCTTTACGGCATAGGTCCCGCTGCCGCCGACAATCTTGCAAAGCTTGAGATAAACACGGTATACGACCTTATCGCGTTCCTTCCGTGGAGATATAACGACTGGACTTCGGTCACACGCGTTTCCACATGCGAAGGCGGCAACGAGGCTTCGCTGTTTCTTACCATACTCAATAATCCTTCAGTCAATCTCCGGAGCCGCACCAAGTCTGTAAGTTTCATGGCAGGTGATGACACCGGCAGGATCAAGCTGATGTTCTTCAACTCGCCTTATCTGATAAATAAGTTCGCCGCGGGAGACAGGTGTTTTGTTCATGGCGAACTTACCTATTACGCGGGCACGCCTCAGATGGTTAATCCTTATATCGAGAAGGCTGACAAGGTCAGCACTTCCGAGCTCGTAAGGCCCGTATACCATATGACTGCGGGTGTCACGTCGAGGCAGCTTTCCAGATGGATTAAGACGGCACTCGATCTTTGCGGCGAGGAGCTTAAATGCTGCATACCCGAAGAGATAATGAAAAAGGAAAACTTCGTTCCGATGCATGAGGCATACAGGCGTGTGCATTTCCCGGAAACTCTCGATGACGCAGCCAATGCAAGACGTCAGATCGCATATGAGGAGCTTATCCTTCTTGGTGTCGGAATGAAGCTCTACAACCGCGGAACAAGCGTTAAGGAGATCGCCGAAAAGGTCGTTCCCGAGAGCGGAAGCGAGCTTGCGGCAGATGTTGCAAAGCGCTGGAAGAAGATCGTTGAAGGATTAGGTTTTGCGCTTACCGGTGACCAGAGAAAAGCGATAATAGACATCCAGAAAGACATGATGACAGACATTCCGATGAACCGTCTCGTACAGGGAGACGTAGGTTCCGGAAAGACGGCAGTTGCCATTCTCGCGATGGCCATGACGGCTCTCATGGGAAAGCAGTCTGTAATGCTCGCACCGACATCGGTCCTTGCAAAGCAGCACTATGACAATGCGAAGAGGATCCTTGAGGGAAGCGGAATAAACGTTGTTCTTCTGCTCGGAAAGACAAAGGCTTCCGTAAAGAAGGAGATAAAAGAACAGCTTAAGGACGGTGAAGCTTCCGTCATTATAGGAACGCACGCGTTACTTACCGATGATATAGAATTTGCCGATCTCGCACTCGTCATTGCAGATGAGCAGCACAGGTTCGGCGTCAAGCAGAGGGAAAAGCTCCTGATAAAGAAGGACCTTGCAACAGGCGTAAACAGCGTGCATAACCTCGTCATGACCGCAACGCCCATCCCGAGGACTCTTGCGATGGTGCTCTACGGTGACATGAAGACTTCGGTCATCAGGGAAAAGCCTGCCGGAAGACAGGCCATTACAACTTGGTTTGCGGCATCCAAAGACAGTCCTGACACTAAGGCCGCGCTTACTTCAATGCTTGAAAACGGACAACAGGCATACATAGTCTGCGCAAGGATAGACGAGAATGAGGATGAGCTTCTGGATGATTCCATCATCGGCCGCGAAGAGTCTGATGAGAAGTCCATAACTTCAGTTGTCGAGATGAAGCAGAAGCTCGATGAATCAGGCATTTCCGCAAGATTCCCTTCGGCAGTGCTTTACGGTTCGATGCCCGAGCAGGCAAAGCTCGATACCATTGAAAGGTTCATCAAAGGGGAGATAAAGATACTCATTTCGACGACGGTTATCGAAGTCGGAGTCGATAACCCGAGAGCGAACATAATGGTCATCATGGATGCCGACAGGTTCGGTCTTTCAACGCTTCACCAGTTAAGGGGACGCGTCGGAAGAGGCAAAGAGAAATCTTATTGTATACTTGTTTCTGAATCGAGATCGGAACTTGCACTCACCCGAATGAGGATGATGTGCGAGTCACAGGACGGATTCGAGCTTGCCCAGAAAGACCTTGAGATAAGGGGCCCCGGAGACTTCTTCGGAACGAGGCAGCACGGTATCCCGACACTCAGGGCCGCAAACCTCTATACCGATCTCACTCTTGCTTCCGAGGCGTGTGACGCAGTAAACGCACTGCTCGACAGGGGCGGCAGCGAAGCTGACCTGCTCAGGAAAAACATAGAAGAGATGTTCGAACTCAGATTCGGATCGAAGATGGGAGTTTTGTGATATGCCGAGAGTCATTACCGGAAGATTCAGGGGCACGGTGCTTTTCGCGCCTGAAGGAGATAAGACGAGGCCCACGACCGACAAGGTCAAGGAGGCCCTGTTCTCGATAATCCAGAATGATGTTCCGGGAAGCGAGTTCCTTGACCTTTTCGCAGGCTCGGGGCAGATAGGAATCGAAGCCGTAAGCCGCGGTGCAGAACGCGCCACGCTGGTCGACAAGGGCGGAGATCCGGCAAGGATAATCTCGCGTAATCTCGAGAAGATCCGCATGAAGGATTCTCCCGAGATAAGGTTTATCAAGGCAGGCTTTACTCAGGCTCTTGAGAAACTCGGGTCAAGCGGGGAGAAATTTGATATTATATTCATGGACCCTCCGTACAAGATGGTGCCTGAGGCGGTGCTTGCTGCGGGGGAGATCATCAGCCGTCTGGGAATGCTTAAAGACGGAGGCATGCTCATAGTCGAGCACGCGTCCGACAATCCCCCGGCGCAAAGCGTAGCAGAATTGAAAAGTGTTCGTTCTTGTAGTTATGGGACTACCGTGATAACATTTTTTAAGAATTGCTCGGAGGAGAGATAAAGTGAAGGTCATGCTTTTCCCGGGGACGTTCGATCCCTTCACGAGAGGTCACAGGGATATTGCCAGACGTGCGGCAAAGCTCTGCGACGTACTTTACGTGGCCGTCATGGAAAACTCCGCCAAGACTCCGCTGTTCACTCTGGACGAACGTGAGGACCTCATCAGGAAGTCACTCGCAGGCGACGGTCTGGACAACATTAAAGTGATGAAGTGGGACGGACTCATGGTCGATCTTTACACCAAGCTCGACTGCTGTGCTGTCGTAAGAGGCATCAGGTCAGAGTCTGATTTCCGTTACGAGGCTGAAATGGCACTCGCAAACAGACTTCTTCATCCGGGATATGACGCGGTTCTTCTGCCCTGCAGGGATGACCTCTCGCTCATATCATCTACTATAGTTAAAGAGGTTGGTTTCTATGGCGGAGATATCTCCAAGATGGTGCCTGCCGAGATCATAGACGTGGTAAAGGACAAATTCAAGAAAGGAAGGAAACAGTAATGGAGAACAGCAATTTCAATCAGGGAGGCCAGCGCTACGACGCGATCAAGCACATTGATTACTTGATTGATATGATCAAGGATGCTTCGAGCGTACCTTTTTCGGACAAGTGCTCTATCGAGAGGACTGAAACAGTCAACTCGCTCCAGATCTTGAAGAACAACCTGCCTGGAGCTGTAGCCCAGTCAAACGATATCGTATCCCGTGCACAGGACATCATCAGCACTGCACGTGAGAAGAACAAGAAGATCATCGACGATGCAAACAGAATGTATGCAATGAAGGTCAATGATCATGAGATCACAAAGGGCGCAAGGGAAGAGGCTGCCAAGATCATCGCCAACGCTGAGGCACAGGCTGAGGATCTCCGCAAGAACGCTCACCTTTATGTAAAGCAGCTCTTAGAGAACGTTAACGGAACACTTGGCGAGAACATGTCCAAGATCCAGGCAAACCTCGCAGAGATCGAATCGGCTCTCACAGACAGCCAGTAAGATCTTAAGACTTAACTGACCACTACTGACGGCCGCAAATACTGCGACCGTCTGTTTATAAGAACAGGGGGTGCAACATGATCCTCGGTGTTGAGATAGAAAACTTTGACGTATTTGACAGGGACCGTGCAGGAATCCTTATCGACGAGAGCATAGCGATCGCGAAGGAAAAAGCCGCAGGCAATAATGAAACCGTGCATAACAGGCTTCGCAACCTTAATGCTCTTGTCGGACGCAACAGTACCGGCAAGACCAGTTTCATGGGATGCCTTTCGTTCCTTCAGGATGTCATAACAGACGGCTGTGCCGAAGCTTCCATCACAAAGGGAAGACCGGGCTTTGCAAACATGTCACCTGATATTTCCAAACCTTCCTTTTTCAGGGTGTTTTTCAAGCTCGAAGACAATGGTACCGGCAAGCCCAAGTATGTTCAGTATGAGATCGGAATAAGCACCAGCATTTACAAGAGCCCCTACATCAGTTCCGAAAAAGCGTTTACCACCGTTATATCCGGTGATGAGATAAAGACCGTTAAGCTTCTGGACATCGAAGAGGGGAGGGGCACGATTTCTTTCCCCGGAGCCGGTGAAGGCGAGATGGGTGAAGTCGTGGTGGATGACGAACATCTTCCCGCACTCAGCATCTACGGAAAGCTTTCCAAATATACTGATTTCGTTGCTCTTTTCAGAGAGATAAGAAACTGGTTTTTCTGCAGTTTCTCTTCTGACGAGCAGAGTTCATATTTCAATGAAGGCGGTGCACCCGGCGGACATAAGCATTTAAACAGCCTCGGTTCAAATGTCGGCAACGTTCTCGAATACATGAAGATGAGCGATGAGACCGAATATGAGAGGATAATTTCAGAGATAAAATCCAAGATACCCACGATGAAGCACAGGAAGAATCTTCCCGAGGTTCTGAAGGAAAGCCCGGATAAGCTCTTCTTGTATCTGCTGCTTCTGCATGACGGTGCTCCGAGATCTACGATCTTCATCGAGACACCCGACAAGGATCTGTACCATGACATGGTCGATGTTTTAGCTGACGAGATGAGGGCATATACGCTCAGAAACGGATACTGCCAGATAATCTTTTCAACGCATAATCCTTATATCATCGAAACCCTTTCACCGAAGGAAGTCTGGATCTTTGAGAGGACTTTCGAAAAGGATTCCGGCGACGTCACCATAAGGTGCGCCGGCAACGATCCGCTTGTCTGCGAGATGTTCAGACAGGGCGTGGGAATGGGAGCAATATGGTACGCAGGTCATCTGGATTCAGAACCTGACTGACGGGAAGTAAAAGATGCTGATAGAGATACTTTCAGAAGATAAATCGGGAGCAGTGGTCGTTGAACGTTCCGTGGAACGTATCTGCGACGCAGAAGGCACAAGAGCACAGATCAACGTCAGGCCGCACCGCGGCTGCGGAAGCCTGCCCAAGGATCAGAATGCAAAGCCTCCCAAGTTCGCAAGTTCGCTTTTGGATCTTCTTCCGGCGAAGCTCCGCGCATATAACAGTGTTTACAAAGGAAAAGATCTCATCCTGATAATCGCGCTGGATACGGACAACAACGATCCCGAGCCGATGAGGAAGGAGATCTACGAGGCTGCAAGGACATATGCGCCTGACATCAGGAGCGTTGTTGGCCTCAGCACCGAAGAGATTGAAGCGTGGATGCTTGGTGACAGGGCTGCCGTTATCGAAGCATATCCTGACTGCGACAAAAAGGTTCTTGATTCATATGAACAGGATTCTGTTTGCGGAACATGGGAAGTGCTCTGCCGCGCGATAAGCGACAACGCTGAGAAACTGATTGAGATAGGGTATCCCGCGATCGGTCATTACAAGGCAAGATGGGCTGAAGACATATCGCAGTACATGATGCCGCAGCGCAATGTTTCACCGAGTTTCAACACGTTCAGGATGGCGCTTGTCACGGCACTCAAGAATCCCGTACCGATCTACAGAAAGCGCTCGTTCTGATGGGCAGGCATATCTATGTCCACAATCCTTTCTGTGTCCGCAAGTGTCCCTACTGCGGATTCTTTTCGGTGACTGACAGATCACTTGCTGATAAGTACTATGAGGCTGCAATTGCAGAGGCACGCTTCTGGGCGGATTTCGATAAAGGATACAAATCATCTGAAATAAGCGGCCCCGATACGGTCTATTTCGGAGGCGGCACTCCGTCTTGTGTTCCGGAAGATCTTATATGCGGACTTCTTGAAGAGATTACCGGTTCTTTCGGTATCGGTAAAGATGCCGAGATAACGCTTGAAGTAAACCCAGCTTCGTTTACTCTTGAAAAGGGAAGAGCCTACATTAATAGCGGATTTAACCGTCTATCGATGGGCATACAGTCTCTAGACGACGAAATATTGAAGACTTTGGGAAGGCTTCACGATTCAAAGGGCGCTCTTAAGGCTTTGGACAATGCTTTTGAAGCAGGGTTTACCAACATTTCTGCAGACTTCATCACGGGCGTTCCCGGACAGAGTGTTGAAGTAGTTTTAAAAGATCTTCAGACTGTCATTGATAAAGGCGTCAGGCATATCAGCACATATTCGCTCATGATCGAGGAGGACACTCCCTTTTACGACAGATACAGCGAAACGATAGAAGATCTTGTGTCTCCTGAAGCTGAACGCGAGATGTACCACGAAGTTCGCCGCTTCCTTAACGAAAAGGGGATTGTGCCTTACGAGATCTCGAATGCCGCACTTCCCGGCTTTGAGAGCAGTCACAACTCATCTTACTGGGACGGCTGTGATTACTATGCCATTGGCGCGGGTGCCCACGGATTTCTGAATTCCGTCAGGTTCGGTCATTATGAGGATATCGATTCTTATATTTCTTCAGCTTTGAATATTAATAGAGACCAGGTTGATTCGCTCCTTGGATCAGAAGAAAAGAAGATGGAGCAGATTGAAGGTTTCATCTATTTCGAGGAAAGGCTTACAAAAAACGACAGGATGAGGGAATATCCATTTTTAAAGCTTCGGACAACGAAGGGAATAGACAAAGCTGAGTTTAAGGAAAGGTTTGGAAAAGACTTTGAGGATGTCTACGGCGAAGAGCTGCGCTCAAATGTCGAAAAAGGATATCTAAAGTCAGAAGGTCAGATGGTTTCTTTGACCAAAACCGGCCTGGATTTTGCCAATCTCGTAATGGAAGATTTCCTCTGATGCCTTGAAATAAGGCGTTTTGCGATTCACTACATTCTGCCTCACATTTCCATTTGACTATTTTTGACTTTGATAGTATATTGATGTTGGCACTCAGGTGAGCCGAGTGCTAATCTTGCGGAAAGGGAGCAGATCAAATGGAACTTGATGACCGCAAAAAGAGAGTCCTTCAGGCAATAGTAGACGATTATGTCGCAACCAATGAGCCCGTTGGTTCAAAGTCGCTTATCGAGCGCCATAACTTCCAGGTCAGCTCCGCAACGCTGAGGAATGACATGGCCGAACTCGAGAGGCTCGGCTTCATCGAAAAGCCTCACACTTCCGCAGGACGCATTCCTTCCGACCGCGGCTACCGCGAATATGTCGATTCTCTCATGAAGATCGACACTCTTTCGCAGAAAGAGCAGCAGGAGATCGAATCCCGCATAGCAGGAACGGTCGATGAGGCCACGGAGCTTATCAAGAATGCGGCACATACGCTTTCTGAAGCAACCGGATTCATTTCTCTTTCAATGAGCCCGAGGCTCAGAAAGAGCTTTCTCAAGCAGATAAAGCTTCTCATGATCGAGCCCGGCAAAGCTCTTGTCGTACTCGTTCTTTCAGCAGGCGTCGTAAAGGATAAGATCGTAAGGATCCCCAACTTCATCACTGATGAACAGATGATGCAGATCTCCGGAGCCATCGAGAAGAACCTCACGGGCAAGCCCCTTGATGAGATCACTCTCGTAACCGTTGAGACTGCGGCTAAGGATACCGAGATCCCGTCAGCTCTCTTAAGGCAGGTCCTTTACGAGGCATATACCGCGATCAAGCAGGCTGACCAGCTTTCGATCTATCTTGAAGGTGAGCACAAGATGCTCGCATTCCCCGATTTCAGTTCGATGGGAAGAGCAAGGGATCTTCTTGGAACGCTTTCTGATTCCGGCATGGTCGCAGGCTATGTAAATGAGATGGAGAACCAGGCTGCGGTAAGCGGCAAGAAGGATTCCTACATGATAAGGATCGGTCAGGAGATCGCACTCGAAGGCCTCGATGACTGCAGTTTCATTACCGCCACTTACGACATGGGTGATACGGTCTTTGGAAACATAGGAGTCATAGGACCCAAGAGAATGGACTATTCAAGCGTCATCTCCAAGATGGATTTCGTAAAGAAGAAACTCAACGAAGAGCTCAAGAAGCTCACTTGATGAAATAGAAACTAAAACGAAAGGATATTAAAGGATGGAAGAAAACAAGGACGAAGAGATCTTAAACGCTCAGGAGGAAGAAACTTCCGAAGAAGCTGAAGCAGAAGAGACTGTTGCTGCCGAAGAAACCGAGGAGGCTGCTGAGACAGAAGAGAGTGCTGAAGCCGAAGAAGCTGCTGAAGATTCAGACGACAAGAGCGCAGAACTCGAGAAGCGTTACATGAGCCTGTATGCCGAATACGACAACTACAGGAAGCGCACACAGAAAGAAAAGGAAAACCTTTACGCTGATGCAGTTGCGGATGTTGCCAAGGAATTCCTCGCAGTAATAGACAATATCGACCGTGCAGTTGCAACCGCAAAAGACGCTGATGAGAATTCAGTTGCCAAGGTCATCGAAGGCATAGAACTTTTGGGCAAGCAGGCAGGCGATATCCTCACAAAGATCGGCGTTGAGGAGATCAAGGCCGACAGAGGCGAGAAGTTCGATCCCAATCTTCACGAGGCAGTCATGCACGTCGAGGATGACGATCTGGGCGAGCAGGAGATAGCAATGGTATTCACCAAGGGCTATATGTACAAGGGAAAAGTGATCAGGCACGTTGTAGTGCAGGTTGCGAACTAATCAGTTAATTATTGCAAAGGAGAAATAAAAATGGATTTAATCAGATCAAGTCTAGTCCCTACAGTTATTGAGACTACCGGCCGCGGAGAGCGTGCTTACGACATCTATTCAAGACTCCTCAAGGAGAGGATCGTAATCCTTTCCGAAGAAGTCAATTCAGTAACGGCAAGCCTCATTACGGCACAGCTCCTCTTCCTTGAGGCAGAGGATCCCGAGAAGGACATTCAGTTCTACATCAACAGCCCCGGAGGATCCGTATCTGACGGTCTGATGATCTACGATACCATGAGGCTCATCAAGCCTGACGTGCAGACGATCTGCATGGGCATGGCAGCTTCAATGGGTTCAGTTCTCCTTTCAGCAGGTACAAAGGGCAAGAGATGCATCCTTCCCAACGCGGAAGTTATGATCCACCAGCCTCTTGGCGGAGCTCAGGGTCAGGCTACAGAGATTCTCATCGCTGCAGACCACATCAAGGACACCAGGATCCGCCTCAACCAGATCCTCGCAGACAACTGCGGCAAGGGCCTCGAAACATTGATGAAAGATACCGACAGAGACCACTGGATGACAGCTCAGGAAGCTCTTGAATACGGTATCGTTGATAAGATTCTCGACAGTAAGAAAGCATGATTTAAGGGAGGATTAATCATATGGCAAAAGTAATCGGTATTGACCTTGGTACGACGAATTCGTGCGTAGCGGTTATGGAAGGATCGGAGACAGTAGTCATCCCGAATCCGGAAGGAAACAGGACCACTCCTTCAGTAGTCGGTTTCACAAAGACAGGCGAGCGTCTGATCGGCCAGGTCGCAAAGAGACAGGCAGTCACAAACCCTGAGAGAACTATCTCATCCATCAAGCGTGAGATGGGTTCTGACTACAAGGTTGTAGTTGACGGCAAGCAGTACACACCTCAGGAAATTTCCGCAATGATCTTAAGCAAGCTCAAGAGCGATGCTGAGGCTTATCTCGGAACAACCGTCACACAGGCAGTCATCACAGTTCCTGCATACTTCACGGACTCACAGCGTCAGGCTACAAAGGACGCAGGCCGTATCGCAGGACTTGAGGTTCTTAGAATCATCAACGAGCCTACGGCAGCTTCACTTGCTTACGGTCTCGACAAGGAAACAGATCAGAAGATCCTCGTATTCGACCTTGGCGGCGGTACGTTCGACGTTTCCATCCTCGACATCAGCGACGGAGTCTTCGAAGTTCTTGCTACTGCAGGTAACAACAGACTCGGCGGCGATGACTTCGACAACAAGGTCGTTGACTTCCTCGTAGAGTCATTCAAGACATCTGACGGCGTTGACCTCAGAAACGACCGTATGGCAATGCAGAGATTGAGAGAAGCAGCTGAGAAGGCAAAGATCGAGCTCTCCGGCGTAGCTTCTTCCAACATCAATCTGCCTTACATCACAGCAGACGCAACAGGTCCTAAGCACCTCGACATCACTCTTACAAGAGCTAAGTTCGATGAGCTTACCGCTGACCTCGTTCAGAAGACAATGGATCCTGTTAAGCGCGCAATGAGCGATGCAGGCGTTACACCTTCAGACATCGACAAGATCCTCCTCGTAGGCGGTTCCACAAGAATCCCTGCAGTTCAGGATGCAGTTAAGAACTACTTCGGCAAGGATCCTTTCAAGGGCATCAACCCTGACGAGTGCGTTGCCATCGGCGCTGCAATCCAGGCAGCAGTTCTCACAGGTGACGTTAAGGGCCTCCTGCTCCTCGACGTTACACCTCTTTCACTCGGTATCGAGACAATGGGCGGTGTCTGCACAAAGATGATCGAGCGCAACACCACGATCCCTACAAAGAAGAGCCAGATCTTCTCAACTGCAGCTGACGGCCAGACACAGGTTGAGGTACACGTACTCCAGGGTGAGCGTGAGATGGCTGCTTACAACAAGACTCTCGGTAACTTCATCCTCGACGGTATCGCACCTGCACCCCGCGGAGTTCCGCAGATCGAAGTTACATTCGATATCGACGCAAACGGTATCGTTAACGTAAGTGCTAAGGATAAGGGCACAGGCCGTGAGCAGAAGATCACGATCCAGTCTTCTTCCAACATGAGCGAAGAGGATATCCAGAAGGCAGTCAAGGAAGCTGAGATGCACGCAGCTGAAGACAAGGCCAATAAGGAGAAGATCGAAGTCAAGAACCAGGCTGAGTCCGCTGTATATCAGGCAGAGAAGACAATGAAGGATGCAGGCGACAAGCTCTCTGATGCCGACAAGCAGCCCGTAAACGATGCTATCGCAAAGCTCAAGGATTCCATTGCAAAGGATGACACCGAGGCAATGAAGGCTGACACAGAAGGCCTCACACAGGCTATCTACAAGCTTTCCGAGAAGCTCTACCAGGCAGCAGGCGGTGCAGCAGGTGCTGCAGGCGGCCCTCAGGGACAGCCCGGTCCTCAGGACTACGCAGGCTACGGTGATGCAGGAGCATCCGAAGGTCCCAAGAACGCAGGCGGAGACTTCTGATAAAACAAAAAACTGATACAATGGTCCGGCACTACCGTTTTTCGGAGTGCCGGATGTATCTGTATTGAGAACGTGAAAACAAGAACGGAGGGGTTCCTCTTTGGCTAGAGATTACTATGAAGTCCTGGGAGTAGATAAAGGTGCTTCCGATGACGAGATAAAAAAGGCTTTCAGACAGCAGGCCAAGAAATATCACCCGGACTTACACCCGGGCGACAAAGAGGCTGAAGCCAAATTCAAGGAGATCAACGAAGCATATTCGATCCTGTCTGATCCTGATAAGAAATCCAAGTACGACAGGTTCGGTCATGCAGGCGTGGATCCTAACGGATTCGGCGGTGGCGGCGGATACGGCGGCGCTTATGACGTCGATCTTGGCGACCTTTTCAGCAGCATTTTCGGCGGCGGTTTCGGCGGCGGATCTTCCCGCAGGAGAAACGGCCCTTCAAAGGGTTCCGACCTCAAGTACAACATGTCGCTTGAGTTCATGGAAGCTGCTTTCGGCCTTGAAAGAGACATCCAGATAACCAAAGAAGACCTCTGCAAGGCGTGCAACGGTTCAGGCGCACAGCCCGGCACAACGCCCGAGACATGTCCCACATGCCGCGGCGCAGGCAGAGTACAGCAGCAGACGCAGACGCTTTTCGGCATGACAATGGTCACAAAGACATGTCCGACCTGCAGCGGCAGGGGAACGGTCATCAAGACACCCTGCACACAGTGCCGCGGAAGAGGAAGGCTCAAGACTTCAAAGACGCTCCACATCAAGATCCCCGCAGGCGTTGATACGGGCGACATGCTTCCCATCAAGGGAGAGGGCGAGCCCGGAACAAACGGCGGTCCCTACGGTGATCTCTACATCGAGTTCCGCGTTAAGAGCCACGACGTGTTTAAGCGTGAGGGCATCAACACATTCTGTGACGTGCCGATCACTTATGCTCAGGCTGCGCTCGGCGGCGAGATCGAGGTTCCCACCATATACGGCAAGGAGAAGTTCGTTCTTAAGGAAGGTACCCAGCCGGGTGACATCAGCATCTTAAGAGGCCGCGGAATAGCCAACAAGACTAACCCGAACATGAAGGGCGATCACACGCTCAAGTTCTATGTCGAGGTTCCGACGGGCCTTACACGCGAGCAGAAACAGCTCCTTACGCAGTTCAACAATACTCTGACGGACCGCAACTACACCAAGAGGTCGCAGTTCTTCCAGAAGTTCAAGAATCTATTTAAGTAACGATTATGAGATGGGCAGAAATTACAATCAGAACGACAGAGGAAGCATCTGAAGCTATCAGCGAGATGCTTGCCCAGGCAGGCTGTGACGGCATAGCGGTAACGGATCCTTACGAATTCAGGAATACCGTTGAGAACGATCCGCTGAGCTATGCTGACGACGGTACATATAATTCCTACGGAACCGATGTTGTCATCAAGTCTTATTTCGCTGAGCTTGACGACGGGTTTGTCAGGATGGGAGCCAAGAACGAAGAGTTCTTGAATCCTGAAGGGATCGGAACCATCTACGGCAACATCTCCGGCAAGACGATGAAGACCGAGGATGCCGTCGAGTTCATTAAAGCAAGGCTTGCCGACATCGGCGAGTTCCTGCCCGTTGGTCAGGGCTTTGAGGGCCTGAAATACGTCAAGGACGAGGACTGGGCCAACAACTGGAAGAAGTACTACAAGGAATTCAAGATCTCTGACCGTGTGGCAGTATGCCCTTCATGGCTCGATCCTGATTCGATAGAAGCTGAGCATAAGATAATCCTTGATCCGGGTTCTGCTTTCGGAACCGGAACTCATGAGACAACATCGATGTGCGCAAAGCTTATCGACAAATATCTCAAAAAAGACGGAACAGTTCTTGATCTCGGTACAGGATCAGGAATCCTTGCGATAATCGCAAAGAAACTAGGCAGCGGAATCACAGAGGCGATCGACATCGACAAGCTTGCCGTTGACGTTGCGCAGGAGAACTGCGGAATAAACGGCTGCGGCGACATTGAATGCCATACCGGTGAGCTTAAGGACGCAAAGCGCAATGATTACGATGTGATAGTCGCAAACATAATCGCCGACATAATTGCCGCGATAGCAAAGGACATCCCTGAAAGACTTGCCGACGGCGGACTGTTCATCTGTTCCGGAATCATAAACACCAAAAAGGACAAAGTTGAGAAAGCAATTTTTGATGCAGGCATGACGATCATCGAGTCAAAGACCGATAATGACTGGATGGCATACGTATGCCGAATTGGTTGAGTCTGTCACTTGCCATTTTCAACAAATAAATTATGCATATTGTGCCCTTTTGGAAATGGCAAAGGTTATCACCGCGTGTCACAATTTAATTGCCGGGTGCGAGGCGTCCGGTTAGAGGTTAGTTGTGGGAGATTGGGTGATAAATGAAGCGCATCCTGTCGGTTGCAGATTCCATTGAGAATACGAGATACAGCGTACAGCGCTGTGTCAACACTTATAATGATTACAACGTCGAGTCGATGATCGCCGTACCTCAGTTTACGGGCGAAGATGCCGATGAGCAGACTGACATCGGTGAAGTCCTCGATTTCTGTTTTACCCAGGAAAAGTTCGATGCCATCTTCATCGGAATGATCAGAGAAGCATCCGCGGTCAATACCGTTTCTTCCAAGCTCATGAAGTACGATCACCAGGCAGTGGTCGCAGAACTTTCCATAATCTCACCTGAAGGCAAGATACTTATTTCCCGCGATACTTACGATGCCGTAG
Organism: Clostridiales bacterium; assembly: GCA_017509205.1. Lineage (GTDB taxonomy): Bacteria > Bacillota > Clostridia > Saccharofermentanales > Saccharofermentanaceae > Saccharofermentans. The sequence goes on from JAFWQF010000077.1 coordinate 51,069, forward strand.
TAAATTCGCTCATGCAGAATGTTCATTTCCTTGCGATCAACATTTACGAAGCCGAGCTTCTTTCCGGCATTGAATGCCACGGCCCGGCAGATGCAAGGCAGGCAGCAGAGGCGATCTGCGAGAAGTTCCACTGCGTAGTTTTCATCGAAGGCTGCAGGAAGACCGGAGGAAGGGATCTTTTCGTGCTCGGCACAAAGGTCAAGTGGTTTGACGGTTCTGCTTCCAACTCTCCTTCGAGCAAGAAGAATTTCACCGCAGCAGTTGCATGTGAACTTGCTGGCGGCAAGGCTATTTATGAGGCCGTTACTGCGGCAAGACTTTACTGCGGAATTGCTACGGGAGTTGAAGACGTTACTGACAACACCGTTCAGTATGTTCCCGCAAGCAGCACGCCCGCTGAAAGCAAGATCATTCCCGATGAGCCTTCCGCAAAGGTTCCGGAAGAGACAGAACCCATCATTGCTCCCGTCAGCTCACTCGTTTCACCTGCGAAGAGCATCCGTGACGCCGCAAGGAACCTTGAGCCCAGCCGCATCAAGTTTGAAAGCGGCCTGAGCATTCCTAGCAACGGAATCCTCGCCAGGGAACTTGCAAAATCAAGCTCTCTGACAGCAGTCACAAGCAATATCGAGACACCTGAACCCGAACCGGCACCCGAGGAGCCGGCAAAGTCGGGCACATCGCTCGATGACATGTTCGCAAGACTGCGCAGGCTTTCCGAGATGTAAGCTCCGGAATCAGACAGAAAGTCAGAAATCTCCCGCATTTTTCCCAAATCCGCGGGAGATTTTTTCATTTATGTGGTCATTCTACGGCAAATTCGCGGCCTAACTTGTTTAGCCGTGACATTAGTTTTATAATTACGCGTGTTTTATTAATATAAAGGGAGATTATGCCGATGAAATTCAGCGCTCAGAAGGGAACGAAGGATATCCTGCCTTCGGAAATCTACAGATGGCAGACAGCAGAGAAGACTTTTGCTTCGGTATGCCATTCCTTCGGCTATGAGGAAATAAGGATCCCCACTTTCGAGCAGACAGATCTGTTCGCAAGAGGCGTCGGCGACACTACAGACGTCGTTACCAAGGAAATGTACACCTTTGAGGACAAGGGCGGCAGGAGCATCACCCTGAGACCTGAGGGAACAGCAGGCGTTGTGCGCAGTTTCATCGAGAACGGCATGACTTCTCTTCCCACACCTGTCAGGATGTTCTACAACATCACCGCTTTCCGTTACGAGAAGATGCAGAAGGGAAGATACAGGGAATTCCACCAGTTCGGTCTTGAGGCTTTCGGTGCGGAAGGTCCGTCCATCGATGCGGAGATCATCTCCGTAGTCGATGTCTTCTTCAAGAAGATGGGACTTGAGAACATCGCTTTGCGCATCAATTCGATCGGATGCCCCAAGTGCCGCGCGGCTTACAACACGATCCTCAAGGATTATTTCAGACCTCACATCGCTGAGATGTGTGAAGACTGCAGAGAAAGGTTCGAGAGAAACCCTCTGCGTATGATCGACTGCAAGATCGACGGTTCCAAGGATGTCGTTAAGAACGCACCCAGGCTCATCGATTATCTCTGCGATGACTGCAAGGCTCATTTTGACGGCCTCAGGAGTGAACTCGATTCGCTCGGTATCAAGTATGAGATCGATCCCAACATCGTAAGAGGTCTGGATTACTACACAAGAACGGTCTTCGAGTTCGTATCCGAGAACGTCGGCACGCAGGGAACGATCTGCGGCGGCGGACGCTACGACGGACTCGTAGGCATGATGGACGGTCCCGCCACACCCGGCATCGGATTTGCAATGGGTGTTGAAAGACTTCTTATCGAAGCCGAGGCACAGGGCAAGCTCCCCGAGAAGCCTTCGCACGTTAAGCTCTACATCGCTGCGATGTCTGACGATTCAAAGAAAGCTGCTTCAAAGCTCTGCTATGAGTTAAGGCTCGAAGGCATCGGCTGTGAGACCGATCTCGCTGGAAGGTCTTTCCGCGCGCAGATGAAGTACGCAGGCAAGCAGGAGATACCTTATCTCACAGTTATCGGTGACGATGAGCTCGCAAGCGGAGAGGTCAAGATCAAGAACATGGCTGACGGATCAGAGACACCCGTTAAGCTTGATGAATTTGTTAAATACTGCCGTGACAACATTGTCTGAGGCAAAGGAATATTTCGGAGGTAAATGATGCAGTCCCGCACACATACATGTGGAGAATTGAGAATAGCTGATTGCGGCAAGCAGGTAATGCTCGCAGGCTGGCTTGAGAATTTCCGTGAAGTAGGAGCAGAGCTTGGCTTTGTCGTAATCCGTGACTTCTACGGCACAACACAGCTGGTCATCGAGACAGCTGACATGATGAAGACATTCAAGGCCATAACCAAGGAATCAACAATCCAGGTTACAGGCACCGTAAGGGAGAGAAGCTCCAAGAACCCAAAGCAGGATACAGGTGACATCGAGGTCGTTCCCGAGAAGGTAACCGTACTCGGACGCTGCCGCTACAATGAGCTTCCTTTCGAGATCAATCACAGCCGTGATGTTGATGAGGCTGTAAGACTCAAGTACAGATATCTCGATATCAGAAACCCTGAGGTCAAGAAGAACCTTATCCTCAGGAGCAACGTTATCGCAGCTCTCAGGAACTCCATGATCGAGCACGGATTCATGGAGATCACGACACCGATCCTTACTGTTTCTTCACCTGAAGGCGCAAGAGACTACCTTGTACCCGCACGTAAGCATCCGGGCAAGTTCTATGCGCTTCCTCAGGCACCCCAGCAGTTCAAGCAGCTCCTGATGGTATCCGGCATCGACAGATACTTCCAGATCGCTCCCTGCTTCAGAGACGAGGACGCAAGAGGCGACAGATGCCCGGGTGAGTTCTACCAGCTCGACATGGAAATGTCTTTCGCAAGTCAGGACGATGTTTTCGAGGTGATCGAGGACGTTCTTCCTCCTGTCTTCGCAAAGTACGGCAAATATGACAGGGCATCAGGATCTCCTTTCGTAAGGATCCCGTTCCGTGAGGCAATGGAGAAGTACGGTTCAGACAAGCCTGACCTCCGTATCGACCTTACAGTTACCGATGCTACGGAGCTTCTGAGAACTGAAGAGTTTGCACCTTTCGCAGACGGTGTCATCAAGGCAGTCGTTATCTCCGACTTCCACGAGAGCCGCAAGTTCATCGACAAGCTCATGGCTGACGTTGAGATCCAGTCCGGCAACAAGGGTTACTGGTTCAGGATGGATGAGAACTCCGAGATCGTCGGAGGCATCTCCAAGTTCGTAGTTCCCAAGAAGGACGAAGTCATAAACGCATTAGGCCTCAAGCCCAACACACTCGTAGTTCTTTCCGCAGGCGCAAAGACGGCTGCTCAGAAGACCGCAGGCGTTCTCGTAAAGACATTCGGTGCTGCAGTTCCCGGTCATATGGACAAAGAGCAGTACGCATTCTGCTGGATCGTTGATTTCCCGATGTATGAGATCGGCGAGGAGTCAGGCGAGCTCGAGTTCTGCCATAACCCGTTCTCAATGCCCTCCGGCGGACTTGATGTCCTTCTCAAGGCAGAAAAAGGCGAGATCGATCCGCTGTCGATCATGGCTGACCAGTATGACCTCGTAGTCAACGGAATCGAGCTTTCTTCCGGTGCCGTACGTAACCATGATCCTGAGATCATGATCAAGGCTTTCGAGCTCGTAAGACTCGGAGAAGAGGACGTTAAGGCTAAGTTCCCCGCAATGTACAACGCATTCTGCTACGGCGCTCCGCCGCACGCAGGAATCGCTCCCGGCGTTGACCGTATGGTCATGCTCCTTTCGGGTGAGGAGACGATCCGTGAGGTCATTCCTTTCCCGATGAACAAGAATGCCCAGGACGTCATGATGGACGCTCCGGGATATGTTACCGAAAAGCAGCTCAAAGAGCTTTCGATCAAGATAGACGAAGAGGCAATCGCAGCCGCAAAGAACGAAGAATCCTGATAGGTGGCAAATGAAAAAAGTAGATGAAAACAACCTGTCCGTAAAAGAGACGGAAAACACAGAGACAAAGGAACTTGCCGAAGTTTCCGAAGAAAAGGAAGTTGCTGAAACAGCTGAAAAGACAGCTGACGACAAGGAACTTTCCGTTACAGAAGAAAAGCCTGTGGAGATCGCTGAGGCTGATTCCGTATCTGATGAAAAGTCTGAGGAAAAGACGGAGAAAGAACCGGAGAATCCCAAGGCAAAGGCCATTAGAAGGAAGACTGTTGCTTCCGAAGCAATGGACTGGCTCAGGACCATCTGCATCGGCATCATCGCAGGTGTCCTGCTTGTCGTATTCGTTATCCAGAGGGATAACGTTTACGGTGATTCCATGAGCCCGACGCTCGAGTCAGGCGACGTTCTTTTCACGCAGAAGATCTCCACGTACATCAAGAAGTACGACAGAGGCGACATCGTTGTTCTCAATGGCCAGAACATGGAAGGCTACAACAAGAGCGAGTATCTGATCAAGCGTATCATCGGTCTTCCCGGAGAGACAGTCAAGATCGCAGACGGCAACGTTTACATCAAGCCGATGGGACACAGCGATTACTACATCCTTCAGGAGAACTATCTCCCTGAGGGCATTAAGACGACAATGATGGATTACGGCACGGCTCACGGCTACAACGAGATCAAGCTCGGAGACAATGAGTACTTCTGCCTGGGTGACAACCGCCCCGTAAGTAACGATTCACGCAATCTGGGACCTTTTACCTCAGACAGGATAGTCGCTGTCGCGGTGATCAGGATCTTCCCGTTCAACATGATAAGGACATTCTGAGGAGACACGCGGTTTATGCCCGACGAGAGCCAAAAGTATATTAGAAACTTCTGCATCATCGCCCATATCGACCACGGAAAATCCACTCTGGCTGACCGTCTTATCGAGCATACCCATGTTAGGGAAAAGCGCGAGATGACAGATCAGATCCTCGATAACATGGATATCGAGAGGGAGAGGGGAATAACCATTAAGTCACAGGCCGCAAGACTCCCTTACAAGGCGTCTGACGGTAATACATACCTCTTCAACCTGATAGACACTCCGGGCCACGTTGACTTCAATTATGAGGTCTCCAGGTCACTTGCAGCATGCGACGGAGCTATCCTCGTCGTAGACGCTTCACAGGGCGTTGAGGCGCAGACTCTGGCAAATGTTTATCTTGCAGTCGATGCCGACCTTGAAGTGCTTCCCGTAATCAACAAGATCGATCTGCCTTCTGCAAGACCTGAAGAAGTAAGAGCAGAGATAGAGGACGACATCGGCATCGATGCTTCGTATGCCCCGCTGATCTCAGCCAAGAGCGACATCAACATCGACGAAGTGTTAGAGGGTGTCGTTAAGTATCTTCCCGCTCCTGAAGGCGACAGAAACGCTCCTTTCAGAGCTCTCGTATTCGATTCCAAGTACGATCCCTACAAGGGCGTAATCGTAAGCGTACGCGTGCGTGAAGGCACGGTTAAGTCCGGCAGCAGGATAAAGATGATGCATACCGGAAAGGAATTCACGGTAACAGAGCTCGGATACTTCCATCCGGGTGAACTTGTACCCGCCGAAAAGCTCGAAGCGGGCGAAGTAGGATACATCTGCGCTTCGATCAAGAACGTTGCGGACACGGCTCCCGGTGATACGGTCACCACGGCCGAAAATCCTGCCACGGAGCCTCTCATCGGCTACAAGGGAATACAGCAGATGGTATTCTGCGGCATCTATCCCGTAGACGGTGCAAGATACGGCGATCTTAAGGATTCACTTGAAAAGTTAAGACTCAACGATGCAGCGCTTTCATTTGACGCTGAGACTTCGGCAGCTCTTGGTTTCGGCTTCAGATGCGGATTCCTGGGACTCCTTCACTATGAGGTAATAGAGGAAAGACTTGAGCGCGAATTCGGACTTGATCTGATCAGCACCGCGCCTTCCGTTATCTATAAGATCCACATGATGGACGGATCGGTCATCGACTGTTCGAACCCTACGAACATGCCTGAACCCGAGAAGATCGACTATATGGAAGAACCTGTCGTCAAGGCGACGATAATGCTCCCCAAGGATTATGTCGGCAACATCATGGAGCTTTGCCAGGAGAGACGCGGCGAATACACCGACATGAAATACCTCGATGAGAAGCGCGTAATGCTCCATTACACGATGCCGTTAAATGAGATAATCTACGACTTCTTCGATGCGCTCAAGAGCCGCACGAGAGGCTATGCTTCATTGGATTATGAACCCTGCGGTTACCAGAGATCCAAGCTTGTTAAGCTCGACATCCTGCTCAACGGTGACGCCGTTGACGCGCTGTCTTTCATCGTACATGCGGACAAGGCTTACGCAAGGGGAAGAAGGATGTGCGAAAAGCTCAAGGAGAACATCCCGAGGCAGCAGTTCGAGATCCCCGTACAGGCTGCGATCGGAGGCAAGATCATTGCTCGTGAGACAATAAAGGCATACCGCAAGGACGTTACTTCCAAGTGCTACGGCGGTGATATCTCACGTAAGAAGAAGCTCCTCGAAAAGCAGAAGGAAGGTAAGAAGCGAATGAGGCAGGTAGGATCCGTTGAGGTTCCTCAGGAGGCCTTCATGAGCGTTCTCAAGCTCGATGATGAGTAAATAAACAAAGCCGGTGATCATCACCGGCTTTTTCATTGTGGTGCGCCTGACAGGACTTGAACCTGCACACCTCGCGGCACCAGAACCTAAATCTGGCGTGTCTGCCAATTTCACCACAGGCGCGTTACGATTGACTATTATAGCAAATCAAAAGCAAAAATGACGAAAAACGGAATAAAAATCAAATGAAAGCAAAGTTGACAGAAGAATTTTCACTTGATAACATTTGATGTATGAGTATCACAGACAGAAGAAAACAGATTCTTGACGTTCTTACGGCAGAAGGAGAGATCAATACGACGGTCCTTTCGGAGCGTTTAGGTGTCACCGGTGCCACGCTTAGAACCGATATCAGGGCACTCGAGCGCGAAGGCGCGATCGTCAGATTCCACGGCGGAATAAGGCTTCCGAGAAAAACTCTTTCCTACAGCGGCGAGAATTACATGGTCCGCGCAGTGACGCATGTCGAACTTAAGAACCAGATAGGAAAAGCTGCCGCGGATCTCGTTACTGACGGCTCCACGATCTTCATGGACGCCAGCTCGACGACTTTTCATATGATACCTTTCCTGCAGTCCAGAAAGAACGTTACCGTCGTTACGAACGGCATTCATACCGCGATGGAACTTCAGCGCTGCAGCAACTTCAAGTCCGTCATTATCCTGGGCGGCATGTTAAGACCTCATTCAGGTGCGATCGAGGGCCTTTCGTGCAAGGAGATGATCGGCAGGCTTTCAGCTGACATCTATTTTGTTTCGGGCAACGGTTTTTCACCTGAGTCCGGACTTTCCGGTGATAATTTCTATGAGCTCGAATTAAAGCGTCTGTGCGCTGAAAGGGCCAAGAGGATCGCGGCTCTCATCGATTCTACAAAGCTCATGACCGATTCGGCATCGTCTTTCATCCCTGCCGAGAAGATCGACTATCTCATTACGGATTCGGGAGTTTCCGAGGAGAGCGTAAGGATCTGCAGGGAAAAGGGACTAAATGTCATAGTCGCTGAGGCCTGAATTTCTCATATTTTTTTGTTTACAAGTCTTTTAATGTATAATAATCTGATGTAGTTAGTATTGTCTAAGAGGTCAGAATTATGCAGAATAATCCAATTTCCGTTCCTTGCTGGCTGGGTAGCAAATGCGTTTTCCAGCAGGGAGTGCCGTTTAAGATAGAAGGTTTCGCGGCTCCTTCCGCAACCGTTACGCTTGAGATCACCAAGGATCCTACGGACGGCAGAAAGGTAAGTAAGCTCGATACCGATTACGGTGTCATCTTAAGCCGTGAGGTCACTACGTCTTCAAAGGGACGCTTCTCTTTTGAAGTTCCGGCGTACAAGGCTTCTTCTGACGCTTATTCTTTCACGTTCAAGTGCCTTTCAGACACGCTTACCATGACGGACATCCGCTGCGGTGACGTCTGGGTATTCCTCGGTTCAGAGTTCCTTTCGGTTCCGATGAAGGATGCAAATGCCACGAAGACACCCATGAAGCGTAAGGTAATGAACTACCTGAGATTCTTCACGCCCGCAAGATCAGGTCTTGAAGGCGACGAGAAGATCTATCCCGCAACACCCAAGGACCGTTATGAAGAGGCTCACTGGATCAAGGTTACCGATACGCAGGAGCTTTCCGAAGTATCGTCTTCAGCTTTCTCTTTTGCATATACTCTGAGCGATCAGATCTCGTATCCCGTCGGAATCGTTGACCTTTCATGCGCTGATTCTACCATCATCAACTGGATCTGCCCTGAGGCATTGGGTTCCGTTGAAGCACTCAAGGACATGCTGATCACATTCGGTCTTTATCTTGACGATAAGGCTTATGCAAATCTTCTTGAGATCGACAAGCGCCGCGAGACCAAGGCTGAACTCAAGGAACAGCTCAAGAAGGTAACCGCACAGGGTGACATCGACATTGCTCTTTCAGATGCCATTAAGCGTCTCGAAGGCAAGGATCCCGATGACATAAAGCCTCTCGACATCGACTTCCCGACATCCGGAGACAGTTCTCTCAATACCGCAAAGGGCCACAAGGAGAACATCACGACTGATACTGCCGAGACACTTGAATTCGATATGCTCCCTCAGTTTGAGGAACGTGACGAGGAAAGGCTCAGGGCAGAGGATGAAAAGAACTACATCAAGCCCAAGTACCGTCTGGCTACTCTTTACAGACAGAAGCTCTATCCTTTGAGAGGCCTTCCCGTAAGAGGTTTCTGCTTCTCACCCGACAAGGGCGAGCTTCTTTTCGACAGATACGATCTTTTCCTTATGGGACTCATGGTCACTCTGTCCAATACGTTTGAACCCAGACAGGTATTCGACGATGCAGTAATGCCTTCAGTCCTGTTCGTTTCAATGCATCCGAACGATGTTGATTTCAACAATCCTTACGGCGTTCTCGAATTCAACGAGAATTTCACCGCTTTCACGAAGCTCCTTACAATGCCCTCAGGCATCGTAAGCCTTCACGACATGCTGCTTCCCGACAAGACGATAAGCTTCGTGCTCGGCACAAGGCTTGCGACAATCGCGCTCGGAACACACTTCTCACCCAAGATGAGCAAGTCTTCACCTGAGCCGAATGACATCGAGATCGCAGGTGGCAAGAGGATAATCAAGTTCAGCAACCTGGGCTCGGGACTCCGCATTCCCGATACGGCAAGCGAGATCACGGGCTTTGCGATCGCAGGACCAGACAGGATCTTCTATCCGGCTCACGCAAAGAGCCTTTACGGCATGTGCGTAATGGTATGGCGCGACGATATCGAGAACCCCGAATCCATTACATACGGATTCTCACCGTTCCCGCACGACGCGACTCTCAAGAACGGCGAAGGCCTGCCGATACTGCCTTTCAGGTTCGACAGGGATCCCGCATATTTCGCTCCGGACCTGAGCTTTACCCATTGCGACACACTTGAGTTCGTCGGCAAGCGCACTCCCGAATCCGATTTCGAGATGCTCGATATCTACCGCACGATCAAGGGCAAGGGCATTATCTCGGTCGATAACATTCACAAGCTTTCCGGCAACGGATCTCTGAGGATCAGATATGAGACTGAGAAGTCGCTCTACGGATTTGAACCGTGCCTTGAATATGCATCGCTCTTTGCTCCGATCGAGATCTACGGCAGAAAGAGGATCGCTCTTACGGTCTTCAATCCTGACCAGAAGAAGAAAAAACTCATAATCGAGGATTTCGGTGAGGCTGAGATCAGGCAGCAGCTCAATTGGCAGACAATAGTCCTGAACTATAACGATGAAGGTCCGATCAAGTTCTCGAAGCTTAAGATCTATATCGAAGATAACGACCGCAACGGCGAGATCTACGTGGACAGCATCAATTTCATCTGACGGGGAGAATTAAGATGGCGAACAAACTGCTTTCGGCGATAGAAGACGAAGTCTTTATGTCAGCGGGCTCGGTGCCCGTTGTTATCGAGGGTATCGAACATCTTTACGACACCGGTGATTCACTGCCTTATGAAAGCTCACACAATTCGCACGAACTCCTTTATCTGCGCGACGGCAAGGTTGAGGTTTCAGTTGAAGGCGGCGGTAAGATATCGCTCTCCAAGGGATCTACGATCGTCATCAGACCTCTGGTAAAACACAGGCTGATAATCAAGTCCGGTAAGGCAGACATCCTGAATCTTTACTTCGGATTCATCCACGATTCAAAGGAACTTACGGCTGCGCGTGAGGGCAACAGGATTGCGTCTCCTGATAAGACTCATGACAAGAACAGCGCAGGTCCGTCTGTTACGATCCCGGGTTCGATGGCACAGATCTCTATCGAGAGCTTCCTCAAGTTCGCGGACCTTGGTCTTACCGAGGATAACGAGATGACGAGCCATCCGTGCTTCGTTCTTACCGGTGCGGAGAAGACCGAGATCAGCCTTCTCGCTGAGCGCATCGTTTCCGAGATGAGCAGCGAAAGGTATTCCAAGGATCTCATGATCCAGACCCTCACGGTCGAGCTCATGATCATACTCTCACGCGCAATGCGCAACGAATGGGAGGAGAACATCAGGGTCAAGACAGGTAAGGCGAAAGAGCTTGTTGCGATCGCCAAGCAGTATATGGACGATAACTTTGACCAGGGCGTAACCGTTGCACAGGCAGCGCAGTACGTGTTCCTGAGCCAGGGTTATTTCACGAGGGCATTCGTTCACGAGACCGGAATGAGCCCGATGAACTATCTCATGAAAAAGAGAATAGAACGCGCGTGCTCGCTTCTTGAGAACAATGAGATCAAGGTTTCCGCGATCTCTTTGCAGTCGGGATTCTCATCGCCGCAGCGTTTCAATGTCGCTTTCAGAAAACTCATGGGAATGACTCCGATGGAATACAGAAAGCGTCACTTAAAGTAAGGAAGGTTTTGATAAATGTACGATTTCGAGAACGATAATTCGATACCCGAGGAAAGCAAAAAGAACATGGATCTCCCCAAGATCGAGAGTGCCGTAAGGGACATTCTCGAGGCTATTGGAGAGGATCCTGACAGAGAGGGCTTAAAGGACACACCGCAGCGCGTTGCAAGGATGTATGCAGAGGTCTTCGCAGGCCTTCACAGGGATATTTCAAAGGACATCAAAGTCTTCCATGAGGAAGGCAACGATGAGATGATCCTTATCGGTGACATTCCGTTCTACTCGATGTGCGAGCATCATCTGCTGCCTTTCCACGGCAAGGCTCATGTTGTATATATTCCGCGCGACGGAAGGATCTTAGGCCTTTCAAAGGTCGCAAGGATCGTGGATACGCTTTCACGTAAGCCCCAGCTTCAGGAGCGTCTTACTTCGGAGATCGCTGACAAGATCATCGAGGCAGTCGATGCAAGATCTGTATGCGTCATCATTGAAGCAGAGCACCTCTGCATGACAATGCGCGGCATCAGAAAGCCGGGATCAAAGACCGTTACGTCAGCTATGCGCGGCGGATGCAGGACTGATCTGCGTACGAGAAACGAAGCACTCGCACTCATCAACAGGCAGCGTTCGGGGGTCTGATCTTTTCGTGATCTGTAAGGATAAAAGATACACCGGCATTTACAGATGCCGTGACAAACAAATCAATATCGGCGGGAAGACTCTTGTGATGGGCATACTTAACTGTACGCCCGATTCTTTTTCTGACGGCGGAAGATATACCGATGTTGAATCCTGCCTTAAGCAGGCAGAGTCTCTGATCAGTTCCGGATGTGACGTGATCGATATCGGAGGCGAGGCGACGAACCCAAAGGTTACGCCCATTTCCGCAGAAGAAGAGATACAAAGGGTCGTTCCCGTAATCACCGCAATACGCGAAAGATACGATATCCCTTTGTCAGTTGACACTTACAAGTCTGAGACAGCAAAGGCTGCGCTTGAATGCGGCTGCGACATAATCAACGACATCACCGGACTTCTGGGAGATCCTGAAATGGCTAAGACCGCAGCGTCGTACGGCGCAGGCGTGATAGTGATGTTCAATTCGCGCACTTATGGTGCAGCTCAGGAAGATCCTGAATGTGATATCGTTTCGCGCGCTGAAAAAGAACTGCTTAAAAGCATTGAGACCGCTCATGAAGCAGGCATCGCCGATGACTTCATAATGACTGATCCCGGAATAGGGTTCGGTACTTCCAGAGAGCAGGACGGAATGTTAACAAAAGAACTGCTAAGGCTTGGCTTCGATGGAAGATATCCGGTCCTTTATGCGGCTTCGCGTAAGAGATATGTTAAGGCACTTTCGGGAAAAGAAAATGTATCGGAGGAAGAGCTTGACCGCATCACCGCGGGACTTTCCGTCACTGCCGCAGCAACAGGTGCCGCAATGGTCAGGGTACATGACGCAGCTCTTTCGAGACAGGCGCTGAATGCCTTTGACAGTGTTTTCTACGGCAGGTAAGGAGGCATAAATGGATACGATCGTACTTAAGAACATGATCTTCTACGGACATACCGGAGTCTTTGAAGAAGAGAAGACAAAAGGCCAGAAGTTCGTCATTACCATCGAGATCAGGTTCGACAGGATAAAGGGATGTGAAACGGATCAGCTCGCTGACACAGCGGATTATTCCGTCATATGCGATAAGGCAAAAGAGATAGTCGAAAACGATTACGGCAATCTCATCGAACATTTGGGACAGCTCATCGCTGACATGGTCCTTAAAGAAGTCCCGGAAGCTTCTTCCTGCGTTGTTACGGTAGGCAAGCCCGATGCACCTGTATTTGCGGTGTTCCAGACTATGGAGGTCAGGATTGAGCGGACAAGATGAGAAAGTGGTTCTGCTTTCTATCGGAAGCAACATGGGTGACCGCGAAGCAAACCTCGCGTTTGCCGAAGAACGCCTTGAAAAATGTGAGTTTATAAGCTCGCTCAGGAAGGCTTCGATATACGAGACGGAACCCGTAGGATATACGGATCAGGCGGATTTCCTTAATACCTGCGTAAGCTTTAAGACGACGCTGGGACCTGAGGAACTTCTTGATCTCACGTCAGGAATAGAAAACGACTGCAAGCGTGTAAGAACGATAAGATGGGGCCCGAGGACTCTTGATATCGACATCATCTTCTACGGAGACGAAAAGATCGATACACCGAGGCTTACGATACCTCATCCGAGGTGGCAGGAGAGAGCTTTCGTCATCGTTCCCGCAAAGGAACTCATGGACCTGGACGTTCCGGTTCCCGGGGAAGACGGGGTAAGGCTTTACAAGAGCAGAGTTTGAGTTATTTGTTTGCAGAGTTTATAATTAATCGTTTAAGGAAATAAGAAGAACAGTTTGGAGGAAAACATGGCTGAAAACATCCAGCAGCCCAAACAGGGTGACGGTCAGCAGGGCGGCGAGATCCGCAGAAACCGCAACCACCGCCGCAGACACGGCGGTCAGGGCCAGGGTCAGCGTCAGCGTCCCAATGACGAGAACCGTCAGCAGCGCCAGGGCGGCGAAAAAGGCGAGAAGGGTGAAAAGGGCGGAAAGAGCGTCCGTGAACCCAAAGAAAAGAATGAAGGCCGCGAGAACAGGTCCAGACAGGATCAGGGTCAAAGGCGCAAGAAGCAGTTTGACGGAGCACCTTCAGGCCAGGGTCAGATCAAGCGTGAAAAGCGTCAGCGTTTCATAGAGGATGAGCGTGAGAAAGAGCCCATCGTCAAGAAGGTTGAGACCATTGACGATATCAGAAGCGACAATGCAAGGATCACCAAGGAGATCTATCAGGTGATCGCGTCCATGAAGGACATCACAATTGAATGATATGAAGGGTATATTCATTACATTCGAAGGCATTGACGGATGCGGAAAGAGCACCCAGACGGCACTTTGCAGAGAATGGCTCGAAAGCCTCGGAAAGACTGTCCTCTTAGTCAGGGAACCGGGCGGAACCAGGATCGGCGAGAAGATCAGGGAGCTGCTCCTTGATAAGGCAAACGGTGCGATGGCCCCCATGGCCGAACTCTTTCTTTTCGAAGCGGCAAGAGCCCAGATAGTCGAAGAGACCATCAAGCCCGCGCTTGCTGAGGGAAAAGCTGTCATCTGCGACAGATTCTTTGATTCGTCATTTGCATATCAGGGCTGTGCAAGAGGCCTTGGTGCGGAGATGGTAAGCCGTATCAATAAAGACGCCACCGGAGGACTTGCTCCGGATATCACATTCTTTCTCGATATCACTGTTGATCAGGCGATCATGAGAAGAGAAGGAAGAGGCGGTGAAAAGGACAGGATCGAATCCGCTGGAGACGCTTTTCAGGAGAAGGTCAGACAGGGCTTTATCCGTGCGGCTTCCGAAGACAGCAGGATCGTAACGATTGATGCGTCCGATTCACCCGAAGTTATTTTCAAACAGATACAGGAAAAGATAGAAGCTTTAATCTAATGGCATTTTCGGATCTTACAGGACAGAAGAGCATAAAGTCCAGACTCGCATCCGCAGTGAGCGAGAAAAGAAGCGGCACTTTTATGTTCACGGGCCCCATAGGTTCAGGCCGTCACGCTTTTGCAGAGGAATTCGCGAAAGCTTTGATGTGCAGTGACCCGGGGACTGACGGCGCATGCGGAAAATGCGACTGCTGTAAGTATTTCGGTGCAGGCACCACGCCTGACATCATGAGGGTATATAAGCCTTCTGAAACAAAAAACGTAAAGGTCAGCTTCATCAAGGAAAGCGTTGTTCCCGAAGCGGTATTAAGACCGCAGTTCTCCAAGACAAAGGTCTTCATTTTGGATCTTGATTATCTTGGAACGGAAAGCCAGAACGCGCTTCTTAAATCACTCGAGGAACCGCCTGCTCACGTTGTGTTTATCCTGCTGAGCTCTAACAGGGATATGGTGCTTGATACCGTCATCTCAAGAGCCACGGAGATAAAACTCGAACCTTATACAAATGATGAGATCATCGAGATAGTCAAAAAGAACGTTCCGGAGTGTCCTGCGCAGACTCTTACGATCGCTGCGGCAAACAGCGGCGGAGTCCCCGGCAAGGCCATTGAGATCGCAAAACAGGGCGAGGACACTGACCTTAAGAGGGAAGTCGCCGACATGTTTCTGGATCTTCCGGAAGCAACCTATTTCAAGATACTCAATGACGATGCCGCTTTCATGGCGGATCGCAAGGCAGATGCCGTAGCCGTGGCGTGCAACATCCTTCTTCTCATAGATGACCTGATGAGACTCAAAGGTGTGCCCGGATACAAAAACATTTCTTTTGCGGATCACAGGACCAGGCTCGAAAAGCTTGCCGGATCTTCAAAGGTTGACAATGTCAGGCTTGGAAAGTGCGCGGGAGCCGTAAAGGATTTCCTTAAGGCACTTGATGTTAATGCAAACTTTGATGCGGCTTCGTGCGCGATGCTGCTGAAGATACATGAGGAGTTAAACAAATGACGAGAATAGTTAACGTTCGTTTCCGCGATGCGGGAAAAACATACAGGTTCAGCTGTGACGGAGTAAACTTAAGCATAGGTGATGCGGTAATGGTCGAGACCACTTTGGGTACCGATCTTGCGCATGTCTGTGAAGAACCTTATGAGACGGATACTGACGACAAGGACATCACGCCCATCCTTCATAAGGCCACTGAGGCGGAGATAAACCGTTACGATGAGAAGTGCGCGCAGGAGAAGGAAGCTTTCGTAAAGTGCCGCGAACTCATCGACATGCGTGGTCTTGAGATGAATCTCGTTGACTGTTCTTATTCTTTTGACGGCAAGAAACTGACATTCTTCTTCACGGCTGAAGGAAGAGTCGATTTCAGAGAACTCGTAAAGGATCTGGCATATGCCTTCAGAACAAGGATCGAATTAAGACAGATCGGTTCACGTGATCAGGCAAAACTCGTTGGAGGCATCGGATTGTGCGGAAGGGAACTCTGCTGCTGCACTTTCCTTGATAAATTCGCTCCCGTTAACCTCAAGCTTGCCAGATGCCAGGGACTTTCCCTTAATCCGGGAAAGCTCAACGGTGCATGCGGAAGGCTCATGTGCTGCCTCCAGTTCGAGAAGGAAGCTTATGAGGATGCAAGAAGACGTCTTCCCGATACTGGAGACCGCGTAAGAACACCTGACGGTGTTGGCATTGTTTCAGATGTCAACTTCATCGAGGAGCAGCTCAGCGTAAAGTTTACGCATGACAACGAGACAAATATCGAAAGATATGCATGGGCTGACATTGAGTCTCTGAATCCCGAGATCTGCGACAGAAGGTGCGCAAACTGCGAGGCAAAGAACCGCGGAAAGAACAAGACCAGCCAGCAGGATATCGAAGATATCGATGAGAGTGCGATCGATCCTGAAGAAAACGAATAAATGGTGTAAAGAGACTGCCATAAAAATCTTTTAGACATGGCGGTCACATTTCGATATAATAAACAAGGTGAAGTTCTGCTTCACTCATATGGAAATCTAACTAGGAGGATTCTTACAATGGCTTATGTAATTTCTGATGCATGCGCTTCTTGCGGTTCATGCGCTGATGGCTGCCCTGTTGGCGCTATCTCTCAGGGTGATACACAGTACAACATCGATGCTGATGTTTGTGTTTCCTGCGGTGCTTGCGCTGCTACATGCCCTGTCGGAGCTATTTCCGAGGGCTGATCGCATAAAGGTTAGAACTTTAAAGGCCGTGCTTTCGGGCACGGCTTTTTTATTGCCTGTTTTAGTGCTGCTGATCTTATCATTCAAAAGATACGGAAAACGGCAAAAATCGTTACGGAAATCGTATCGGAACGATAATATGAAGAAAAACATATATGTAAAATTGGATATTAATATATAATTTTTGTGTTTTATAACGTTTAAATAATTCAGGGAGGGTGATCTATGAATAAACGTTTATTGGTCGTGGCAATGACCACATGTTTGCTGATGTCATTTGCGGCATGCGACATTTCCGGTCTGGCGAAAAAAGAAACAGAAACGACCGCAGAAACGACAGAGTCATCTGAAGTAGTTGAGACAACAACGGAAGAAACGACTACAACAGAAGAGACAACTACAACTTCAGAAGAAACAACTGTTGAGGAGACAACAACAACTTCCAAAGAGACAACTTCAGCTACAACGAAAGCAGCTACAAAGGCACCGACAAAAAAGCCGGCTGCTAAACCTGCTTCCGTACCTAAAGGATGGTATAAAACTGATGTCTGGGGTTTAAAGTATAAAGGCGTCAAGCGCTATGTCATTTGTAAGGGCTATTCATATAAGGGTTGGCATAAGGGCAAATGGGTCAAATTGTATTTTACACAGACGGATATTGATGAAGTAGGTAATTATCTTGACGAATACTTCTTTGATAAGAAACATAAGAAAAAGTATGCAGAGTATGAGGGTGCACCCTGATCAGATCTTTGCATAAAAGAGAAGCATAACGGCCGTGCTTTCGGGCACGGCTTTTTCGTGGACTTTTTCTTTCATTTCCTCCGGTATATGTATATACTAAAAAACATTTGATAGATGATTTGTATAGCGATGAGTGAGAACGTATGGTTTTTGATGTTTATGCAGGTTTAAGAGAAGAATACAGGGAGTTCAGGGTCATCGAACCGCAGCAGCTTAACTTCAGAGAGGCGGCAAATGACTCTGAACGCATGACAGCTGCTGACCTTAGAAAGGATCTGAGCAAAGACTCAAAGACGTTATTCATCTGCGGAACGATAATAATCGCTCTCGGTGTCTTGTTTTTGTTTTCGAATCTTGGCGGTGTACTGGTAATAATGTTTGGAGCATTGATCTTCTTTTTCGGGATAATGAAATTCAAAAAGGGAAAGGATGCAAAACTTGTTGCCACAGGCATTCTTCTGAAGAAGGAAAGTTACACCACCGGCGCTGTAAGTAAAAGTGACAGGCACACATACCGATGGCTCGTAATTGAGGTTGACGGCATGGAAAAGACTCTTTGCACCATTCATGCAAATCCTAAAAACTTTGCTGAAGCACATGATGGCGACAGGATCCTGGTCATCAATGACAGGTCGATTCATTACGGAAAAAAGATAATGTAAAAATATTTTCTCGAACTACCCAATAATCCGCTTCCCATATGTGTCTATATGGTAGATGCGGACAAAGGAGGCAAAAAACATGACCGACAGAGAACTCGAGCAGATCTACAATGAAGCCTACAAGGCGGTGTATTGGACAGCTATGGCTCTCCTCAAGAATGAGGCCGATGCTGAAGACATCGTTCAGGACACTTTCGTATCTCTTATCGAATCCTACGATTCTATTGCAGATAAGACAAAGGTCGTTGCATGGCTCAAGAAAAATGCTGCCAACAAGTGTCTCAACCGTCTTACCAGAACTAAGACAGACAATGTTGCAGATGAGTTCTTTGAAACTATCGAAGCAGTCCCCGAAGACTTTCTGCCTGACTCGATCGTCGAGTCTGAAGACACGAGAAAGATCATCATGAACATCATCGACAATGTTCTGTCTGATGATATCAGAAGAACGCTCGTCCTCTTCTACTTTGACGAAATGAGCACGAAAGAGATCGCGGAAGTTCTGGGGATCCCTCAGGGAACTGTTTTGTGGAGACTGAATTTTGCCAAAAAAAGGATCAAAAAGGAGGTCGAGAAGTATGAAGAAGAAAACAATACGAAGTTGTACGGTATGGCTCTGCCGTTCCTGAGCAAGCTGTTTATCAAAGAAGCAGAACAGGTTACGTTCAAACCTATACCTGCTTCACTTATTAATCTGTCCGCATCAGCACAGGCTCCGTCAAACGGAGCGGGTATCAAAGCTTCAGCAGAAGCAGTTACGAAAGGGACAGGATCAATGAGTAAGATTTTAATAGGTACGATTGCCGGCAGCGTAGCCGCGGTCGGCATTGCTACAGCAATATTGGTAGGCGTTATCGTCAAGACAACCGACAGAAAACCCGTAATTACCAGGCAGACAACGATCGAAGAGACTGAAAGGACCGTAAGAACACGCAATACCGAGACAGAACCGGAAGAGACGGAAACAACAACGAAGGAAACAGAACCTTCTAAAAAGATCACAGAAGATTCCATCTATATCAACATGGACGGTATGACGGCTGATGAGATCGTAAATAACATATTTAAAACGACCAGGGTCAAAGTTGGTGTGACAAAGGAAGAATATGCCGAAAGATTTGTTTTCAAGAGCAAGAACGGCAGGACCAATTCGCCCGTTGACAATTTCTATTGGCAGTTTATAGAGACCGGAAAGAACACCATTTTGGTGCTTGATCTGGCTATGCCGCGTGACAAGGAAACAAATGCGATAACCGGGTTTAATCAGAATTCGTTTGTAGAATTGCAAATGTCGATTGAAGGTCCTGAATTATCAAAAGAAGTATTTGAGAAAATCATAGAAAGATTTAAGGCTGAAGGTTATGAGGTGGAGGAAGATATAAGCCCGAAAAAGGTTTTCTCCGGCCGTATTGTCACATTCAGAGGACATGGCGTAGCTTTCAGGATAACGCGGTTATCAAGCGGAGACGCTAAAAGACAAACATATGATATAAAGATCCCGCTTCGTGGCGAATAAACCCGCAAAAACAATAAATCCAAGCTCCGGCGCTGTGAAGTGAACCCACTTTGTTGGACGGTTTAAAACGAGTATAAGGACTGATTCCTTGCCTGGCAAGGAGTCAGTCCTTTCAGTTTGACCTGAATTCTTTCATTGTTGTAGTACTCAATGTAATCTTCCATTGCCTTTTGAA
>JAFWQF010000078.1 GCA_017509205.1 Clostridiales bacterium
CCGGATGCGAGGATCTCATTTGCTTTATCCCAGATCATTTCCGCATTTTCAGAATTGAGCGGTTCAGTGATACCGAAATATCTTGCAAGTTCAAGATTAGTCCAGTGGTAGAGAGGATTGCCGAATGCGGATTCCACTGCCTTTGCCCACATCATGAATTTCTCTTTGTCTGATGCATCGCCGGTTATGAATCGTTCGTCGATGCCGCATGCTCTCATCAGACGCCACTTGTAGTGGTCGCCGCTGAGCCAGAGTTCTGTCAGATTCTCAAAATGCTTATCTTCCGCGATCTCTTTTGATTCAATGTGGCAATGATAGTCAACGATCGGGAGATCTTTTGCGTACGAATTATAGAGTTCTGCGGCGGTACCGTTTTCGAGAAGGAAACCGTCATCCATAAAGCTTTTCATAGGCCACCTCTGTTTAGTTTTACTGATATAGATTAACTAATTTGAGCTGTAATCGCAACTGAAAATATGCTAGAATACAAGTCAACGAATACGAGGTGTTTTACATGTCATTTTCTGAAAAAGTTTATGAAGCGGGAATAGTCCCGGTAGTAGTCCTGAACAATGTGGAAGATGCGGTCCCGCTTGCAAAAGCTCTGCTTAAGGGCGGCATCAATTTCATGGAGATAACCTTCAGGACTGAGTGTGCTGCCGATTGCATTTCGGTGATAAGCAAAGAGGTTCCTGAAGTAGTTGTCGGTGCAGGCACAGTATTGAATGCAGAGCAGGCGAAGACAGCAGTCAAGTGCGGCGCAAAGTTCATCGTATCTCCCGGAATAGATGAAGAGACCGTCAGATGGGCGATTGAAAATGACATACCCGTGATACCGGGTGCAGTCACGCCGACTGAGATAATGAAAGCAATAAGTCTTGGGCTTAAGACCGTCAAGTTCTTTCCTGCTGATGTATACGGCGGGATCAAAGCGATAAAGGCTTTGTCGGCACCGTTCGGACAGGTTCAGTTCCTTCCTACAGGCGGTGTGTCTGAATCTAACCTTGCAGAATTCATCGGCAACAAATCGGTGTGTGCCGTCGGCGGAAGCTGGGTCTGCAAAAAAGACGATGTGTTGAGCCATGACTGGGAGAAGATAACCGCATTGGCTTCCAATGCCGTAAAGATAATCAAGGAGACAAGAGCATGAGCAAGTTCATTACATTCGGAGAATTGATGTTGAGACTTAAGAGCCCCGGAAGGGAGCGTCTTATGCAGTCTCCTTCGCTTGAAGCGACATTCGGAGGCGGTGAGGCGAACGTTGCGGTCTCACTCGCAAATTACGGCCTTGATGCCGAGTTCCTTTCTGTCATCCCTTCAAATGCTATCGGTGACAGTGCTGTCAGTGAACTCAGAAGATTTAATGTCGGTACTGATAAGATCATCAGGACCGAAGGCAGAATGGGAATATACTATCTTGAGACCGGTGCAAACCAGCGCCCGAGTAAAGTTATCTATGACAGGGCATATTCTGCGATCTCGATGTTTGATCCTGAAAAATATGATTGGGACAGCATCTACAACAATGTTACCTGGCTCCATATCTCGGGCATTACACCCGCTATCTCTGTACAGACGAAGGATGCATCGATAGCAGCAGTAAAGGAAGCTAAGAAGCGCGGCGTAACAGTTTCCATCGATCTTAACTACCGTAAGAATCTCTGGAAATACGGAGTTGAAGCAAAAGATGTAATGAGTGTCATGACGGAATACGCTGATATCATCATCGCAAATGAAGAAGACTGCCAGAAATCATTAGGACTTGAATGCAAGAGCAACGTCGAAGGCGGCAAGCTCGATAACGAGGATTACAGAAAGTTAAGCAGCAGTCTTCTTGAGAAATATCCTAACGTTAAGAAAGTCGCGATCACATTAAGAGAGAGCAAGAGTGCCGACATCAATTTCTGGGCAGCAGCTCTCAATAACGGAACGGATTTCATAGTAAGCCGCAAGTATGAGATGTATGACATCGTTGACCGTGTCGGCGGTGGTGATTCATTTGCGGGCGGACTTATCTACGGTCTTAATGTACTTGGTGATGACAAAGAAGCACTGGAATTTGCGGTAGCTGCAAGCTGTCTTAAGCATTCGATCGACGGAGACTTCAACAGAGTGACTGTTGATGAGGTCTTAAAACTCGCAAAGGGTGATGGATCCGGAAGAGTACAGCGCTGATCAGATCGACTCCCACTTTTTCCTGTATTCGCGCGGAGAACTTTCGAAGAATTTTCTGAAGGTCTCGGCCATGTAGCTGACGCCTCTAAAGCCCGTCTGCGATGCTATTTCGCTCATCGGCATCTTGCTCGCTCTTAAAAGCTCAGCGACTTTTCTCGAACGCAGATGCATCAGGTAATTGATCGGGGATTCGCCAACATACTGATGAAAAAGCGTATTGCAGAGTGACTTGCTGATGCTGCCGCTCGCGGCTATGTCACTTAATGTGATCTGTTCCTGATAGTTATTCGCAATGAAATGCATCATCGATTTGAAAGACTGCATTCCCGGGTCTGAAACAGTCTCTTCAGTCATACCGTATGATTCTGCCTGCCTTCTTATGATGTCCCATATCTGATAGAACTGCATTGTTACTTTGAAAGGGTCGTGTCTTATCGACGGGAGACCCAATACAAGCCTACGTATTTCTTCTGTATTCTCGTTTATCGAACGGAAGCGCAGGTATGAAAGCTCAGTGTTATCGGTGATCGGCCTGATCGCCTGCATCTCAACTGCAACTGAGTTTGAAAGTATTCCGGGATGGATGACAGCGATCACGTACTTTGCGCTTTCACCGTCAACACAGACGTTATAGTGGATCTGATTTGAATTGACCACTATCGTATCACCCTTATTCAAGAGAATGTTCTTGCCGTTGACGACATACATCTGACGGCCTTCTTTGATGGTCATGATCTCGATGTCTTCGTGAAAGTGAGGAACGCCTTCCCAGGTCATCTTAGGCGCTATCCAGCCGTCATATATATAGGAAGGAAAGTTGGGATCATCGTAATTTACTATCTCTGAGCCGTCGTCACGTTTAACGATGAGGCCCATGACTTCTCTTTTCATAACTATTTTTCTCCAAAACTCCGAAAAGTATAACAATATTCCAAATGCGTGGAAGATAGTTATAAAAATCGGGCAATAATCAACTGTTATCGTGCAGATACATACAATATACTTGCAATCGAACAGAAAAGAAAGAGGGAAATTGAAATGAAAGAGTATTCAGGCAATGAAGCAGTAATTATGAAGAATGTCTGTAAAGACTTTAAGGTGCTGAACCGCCACGAAGGCTTGAAGGGCAGCATCAAAGACCTGTTTTCGAGAGACTACAAGACCGTCTCTGCAGTCAGGGATGTAACCCTTACCGTTAACAGGGGTGAGATCATCGGATACCTCGGCCCCAACGGCGCAGGAAAGTCCACCACCATCAAGATGATGACCGGCGTATTGGAGCCCACGAGCGGCGAGCTCCTGGTAAACGGCAAGGTGCCTTATAAGAACAGGACAGAGAACTGTGAGAACATCGGAGTCGTTTTCGGCCAGAGAAGCCAGCTCTGGTGGTCACTTCCGCTGATCGAATCCTTCAAGCTCCTAAGAGACCTTTATATGGTTCCCGAAAAGGATTACGAGGGCATGATCGAGCTTTACCGATCACTCGTCGACATAGAGCCGATCCTTCATAAGCCAGTAAGAGAGATGTCACTCGGTCAGAGGACCTTGAGCGATATCCTGGCGGCGTTCCTTCATAATCCCGCGATAGTTTTTCTTGACGAGCCCACGATTGGTCTTGATGTATCAATGAAGGCCAAGATAAGAGAACTCATCCTCGGTCTCAACAAAGAGAAGAACACGACAGTTATCCTTACCACACACGACATGGGAGACGTTGACGCGCTCTGCAAGAGGATCGTCATCATCGATAAG
>JAFWQF010000079.1 GCA_017509205.1 Clostridiales bacterium
AAGGGTTCAGGCTACGTGATGGTCATCATGTTCCGCTTCAAGGATTTCGCGAAATATCCGTCTTCGATCTTTGAAGGAATATTCAGGATAATCTTCACGTTCATCATTCCGATCGCATTCATCGCATACTATCCGAGCCTTGTCATACTCACGCCGGACAGCGTTCCCGGACTGTCATGGATATCGCCGTTCTTCGGTCTGGTATTCTTATACTTAAGCTACAAGTTCTGGATGCTCGGCGTCCGCAAATACGATTTCACGGGTTCGTGAAAAGGAGATACAGTTATGAATGATCTGGTAAAGATAATTAAGAGAACAATTGTCCCGAATTTCCTTAACATCAGGACATCTATAAAAGCATACGACAGGGAAGCAATCTGCTGCGGCGCGCCCTGCTGGAGATGGGTATACCACGCACTTCATTCTGCTGATAAGTGGTTCATCAATCCCAACGATTATGAGGAGCCGTCTTTTCACGAAGAGGGAATGGACAACCCCGACAATCCGACTTCGGTAGTGCTCTCTGATGAGCAGCTTCTTGAGTATCTTGATGCAGTCGAAAAGAAGACTCTGGATTACCTTGATACGCTGACTGACGACATGCTCTATGACTGCCCGAAGAATTGCAGGTTCACAAGGATGGAACTCGTTTTGCGCCAGTACAGGCACCTGTCTTTTCACACGGGAATGTTAAACGGCCAGGTGGCAGTCAACACGGGCAAGTTCCCCATGTGGGTGTCAGACGCAGACAAGTATGTTGATGACGGAGTGTTCTTCGGAAGATACCGCAGCGGTCAGACTAAGATCTGACTTCGGTCTCTTTGCTCTTATCGTCTTTCTTGTTGAGCAGGATTATCAGGTATGTCGTGCTCAGGATACTTGAGACTAAGACGACAAGAACTGTTGCGAAAGCGGCACCGACGGAACCCCACCACTGGATGAAGAAGTAGTCGGCGATGAGGTTTACGACACTTGATACTATGGCAACGAAAAGATTGAACTTGAGTGCTCTCTGAGTAACCAGGAGATTGCTTGAAAGAGTCCTGAATGTTGCGGCGATGAAATAGTTTACCGACAGGATGCGGAACACCGGAACGCAGTCAAGATACTGTGCACCGTAAGTGTATTTGACGATAAAAGGAGCCAGGATGACGAGAACGCCTGAGACGAGCATGTTGAATGCTCCGAATCCCAGGACCGTCATCCTGTAGTATTTTCTGCACCACTTCTTATCGAGCCTGTGCTGCGCGAAATACGGATAGATGTAAGTCATCAGCGAAGCGGGAATAAAAGTAAGCGCAGTAGGGATGAGTGTTGCTGCCTTGTAACTTGCGAGGATCGTTTCCTGAGGATCGACGATGCCTAGTACGAATACGTCCAAAAGATAAAGCAGATGCGAGAGGCTGTTGTTGGTCATGGAGATGAGGGAGATCTTCAAAAGAGCGCCCTTGTCTGATCCGATCGATTCTCTCTTGCTGCTTAAGAGGCTGACCTTGAAGACGAATACTCCGATGATGATGGAAGCGATCCAGGAGACATAGTGGCCTACGACAAGACCCATCTCCCTTAAGATGAATGCGCTTGAAAGTGATACTGCGTAGAAGATGACCGTGTTGGACAGCTGCATCTTAGCGAAGCGGCTGTTAAGCTTCTTAACCCTGAGGTTGATGTTGATCAGCTCGAAATAAAGCTGGACGAACGGCATCAGGCAGGTTGCAATAAGGATCATGCGGCTTTTCTCGATCTTAAGAGGCGCGAAAAGACCGATTCCCAGCAATATGGCGAAGAGGAGAAGATTGACTCTCAGGCCGAATCTCGTACCGTAATCTGTCGCCCGCTTCTGATATTCCTCATCACCCGCGTGTTCGCTGCATAGCTGCAGGATACCCGATGTGATGCCCATACCGCTGAAAAGGATGACGATGCTGTAGATGTTCCATGCATAAGTGAAGACGCCATACTCAGGCTTGCTTATGATGTGGAGCAGAACGATGTTGCAGAGGAATGCGAGGACCTTGTTAATGGCACTGGCTCCGAAAATATGGAAGAAGCCGGTCTTAAGCAGGGTTTTGACTTTGGACATTATATTATTCATTCGCGCATTCCTTCTTATATTAAAACGCACATATACTACCACAATTTTGTTTTGGTGTATCGAAAGAAGAATTATTGCCACAGCACTGCAACATTTCCGGGTTTCGGTCTGTATATATGGCAGAAAGCAATTCGGAGGAACAATTATGAAGTTCACGGCAAAGCTTATTTCGATCTTAATGATCGCCGTAATGTCATTCGGCATGGCTGCCTGCAGGATGTCTCCAATGGCATCAAAGCCTGACATCAACGAACTTACGAAGAACAAAGGCGACATGCTCGTCATAACAGCTCATCCACAGATGGCCATGACTAAGGAGCAGTACAAAGAAGGAATCCTGCGGATGTCAGTATCATATGAGGGCTATGCGAATAATCCGAATCCGGTGAATAATTCTGAGGTTAAGCTGCCGGAAGATGAGTACCTCAAGATCTATAACTTCTGTGTTGATGCAGCTGCGAAAAACAAGTTTGCCGGATATAAAGAACAGGTTTGTGACGGTGAGACATACACATTCACTTATTACGATACGGAAGGCACTGCCCACGTGCTCTACGACGGATACTGCTATGAGAACAAAGAACTGCAGGACATCATGAACATGATCAGCAAGTATTCACTGGATTGAAACTGCTGAATACCGCGCACCTCGCGAAACTGAATCCTGGTCCGTTTTTCGCAGGTGCATATCGGGAATCATGAGGGTGGATTAAGACAAACGCACATACGTTAAACCGAGGGTGCCGGCTTCGTATGTGCGTTTTGCTTGACAATCTTATCCGGAGGAATTAAAATGACACCGTGTCATTTATTTGATGAGCGGAGGTCATTATGCCTAAGGTAAGTGAAGAATACTATGAGAAAAAACGCAGAGAGATAATCGATGCGGCTTACCGCGTGTGTACCAGAAAGCCGATAACTTCGATCGAGATGAAGGACATCATCGCAGAGGCGGGCTTTTCGCACGGCGTCATCTACAGATACTACAAAGACCTCGATGAGATATTTAAAGATCTGATAATCACGATCAATGCAGAGAACAAGATCGATGACAGACTTAATGAGATCTTTACAAAGTCAGATATGAAGTACTGGGAAAAGACGATCTACGAGATCTGCGGGATGCTCTCAGATTACATGAAAGAAGTCGGAACCGACATGCTCAAGGTCTCGATCTATGGTGACATGATGGCCATGAGCGATCCGGAAAGAGCAATGAAGATTGCTTCAAGACTAGGAAAAGACGAGCTGAGTCCGCTGCTTTACGCAACACAGGCAATGGATGAATATCTCACAAAAGTCGTAAAAGAAAACAAGCTGAAACCGGTAACTTCGGTAGATGAGATCATACAGTTTTTCATCGTCAACTATCACGGAATCGAGTCGGGATATGTACTGACCGAGTGCTTCAAAGCACCGCACATTGAAGGCAAATACAAGATCGATGACATGTACAGGAATTTAGCGACTGCGGTGGTGCTGATGCTTGGCGGAAAGGCAGAAAAATGATATTCCACACTTACGGAAATAAAGATAACAAAGCTGTTGTCCTGATCCACGGAATGCTTACGCCGTGGCAGATCTGGAATACAGCAATTAAAAAGTTCAAGCGCGATTACTATGTGATCGTTCCGGAACTTGACGCCCATACGGAATTGAATCCGACAATGTTTCATTCGGTCGAAGAAGAGGCGGTTAAGATCCATGATTACCTAATGGAAGAACTGGACGGCAAAGTGTTTCTGCTTGCCGGTCTTTCAATGGGCGGAAGGATAGCCGCGACACTTGCTAAGAACGAAGACCTTAAGATAGAAAACCTTGTGCTTGACGGTGCGCCGCTTGCAAAGATGAACTTCCTCATGAAGGCGATCCTGAAGACAAACTACAAAACGGTGATCATGAAAACGAAAAAACATGATCCGAAGATAATGGAACAGGCAAAGAAGGATTTCCTGCCTGAAGAAATGCTGCCTTACTATGTTAAGATCGCGGTAAACATGATAATGCCATCGATAGATAACGTGATAGATTCAGTGTTCTCGAAGTTCGAATTCAAAGAATATGGAAGCACCATGAAGATCCTTTTCATGCACGGAACAAAAGGCAACGAGAGTGTATCACGTAAGTGCGCACTTAAGATGAAAAAAGTAAATCCGCAGACTGAGATAAGAAGCTTTGAAGGACTTGGTCACGCTGAACTTGCATGCTTCAAGGCAGATCAGTGGGTTAAGGAAGTAGAGGGCTTCATTTCATGATCGACTACATCAGAGAAAACCTGAGTTACTATCCTCTCTACTGGAACCTTCTTTTCAAGAACAAGAAGGAAGTCACGCCTGAATATATTTCCTACGGAGAAGACAAAGACCAGTACTGTCTGTACTATGAACCTGCAAAACCGGTCAGCGATAAACTTGTTGTATGGATACACGGCGGAGGCTGGAATGCAGGCACTCCGAAGCAGTTCGATTATGTCGGACAGGCCATGGCTAGAGAAGGGTACAGGTTTGTTTCAATCGGTTACCGTCTGTCACCGAAGAACAAGTATCCGACGCAGATTATAGATGTATGCAGCGCTTACAATGCGGCAATGAAATATCTTACTGATAAGGGAATAGACATCTCAAAGACAATTGTATCAGGGCCTTCTGCCGGAGCCCATCTGTCATCGATAATGTGCTTCTGCAAAGATATACAGTCTAAATACAAAGTGGATGTTTCCAATGTCATAGGTTACATCGGAGTCGGCGGTCCGTATGTTTTCAGAAAGACTCAGTCGATGACACTTAAGATGCTGCTGGCAATGCTTTTCGAGAAAGATTATGACAGGACACAGGGTGAACCCTGGTCGCTTATGTCGGGCAATCACATTCCGATGCTGCTCATCCAGAGCAGACATGACGGACTCATCGAATTTGAATGCGTGGAAGAATTTGCGCAGAAAGCAATGATGCTTGGCAACAAATGCGAGATCTATGAAGTAGAAGACAAGAAGAATACGCATTCGTGGTATACGGCCGGATATTTTTTTCAAACGCGCGAAGAAAGTAAGACTTTTGATAAGTTCCTTGCTTATTTGGAGAGCCTGTGATCACAGGCAATATTTTGAAAAATTGATACATGAACGATACACTGTACTAGTAACATACTCTTGACGGAGGAGATTCATGTACAGGGTGTTGCTCGTAGAAGATGACAGCCAGATAAGGCAGGTCATCGGAGATTATTTCGGAAGGCGCGACAAGATAGCGCTGGATTTCGCTGAGGATGGGAATATAGGCCTATCCAAGTTCCTCAACGGATCCTACGATCTGATCGTTCTCGACATCATGATGCCCGGCCTTGACGGGTTTGAACTCTGCAAGATCATCAGGAAGAAGTCGGATGTTCCGATAGTTTTCCTGACGGGAAAGGTGAGGGAGGAAGATGCCCTCTACGGCTATGAGATAGGCGCGGATGATTACATCGTCAAGCCCTTTTCGATAGCGGTCTTGTACAGCAAGCTGCTCGCCATGCTCGAGCGTACGACACCTGAACACGAATCAAGGAAGATCCTCGAAAGCGGACAGATAACGGTCGATCCTGTGAAGTTTGAAGTAAAAGTCTCAGGTGAAGTTGTCGATCTCCCGCCCAAAGAGTATCAGATCCTCAAGTACATGATCCAGCATCCCGGTGTTGCCATCACCAGAAAGCTTCTTCTGGCAGTGGCTTGGGGCGATGACATGTACATCACCGAGCGCGTAATAGACAACCGCGTAAAGAACCTCCGCCAGAAACTTCGTAAAGAAGGAACCCGCATCAAGACTCTGATCGGAGTCGGATACAGGTTCGATTAGGGGAGGAGTTACAAATGAAAAAAAGAGGCTATTTCAGTTTTGCGGTTGGAAAGATAATCGCAGGGCTGCTTATCGGATCGATCATCTTCGGAGTGTCTTTCTATTTGATGGATGAAGTGTACGATTCAGCACTCTGGAGAGGTTACTACAGCCGTGAGGAAACGTACAAAAAAGTCATTGCAAACGTTGAGAGGAAAGGATTTAATGATCTGTTTTACGACGTGCTGACGAATTTTTATTCCGCAGACTACCTCAGGATTGCCAAAGTAAATGAAGATGGCAGTCTGGAGAATGTATTTGAAACAAATTATGACGTCATTCCTGTCGAAGAGAACATGCATCACTGGTACTATGTCACCAATGACAAAGAGCTTCTTGCGAAAGGAAAGAAAACGTGCCAAATCAATGGCGTAGAATGGGTCATCGAATATAAGAAGTGTGACGAATTATGGAGTATTGGCAACCAGAGTGAATCAAGGCTGATCAACAACTGGGATCTTTGCGCAATAACAGAAGGGTATTATGCTAATCCGTTCCTGTGGATCCCTGGTGAGATCAGCGGTAACTTGCAATACATTCAGCCTATTATCAAGACATACTATGTGGAAGACGATACACTTCATCCGGGTAAGGTTGCTCTCAGCACCGGAATAGGAGGCATTGAACGCGGCAAGAGTTGGGATTTTACCGATAAATCAAATGCTGACAAGTACAGCGCAAATAAAAACGATAAGGATATAATCATTCGCGGTATGGGCGGTGAGCTGGAGGTCAATTATCTGACAGTATTCAGCAGAAAGATCCGTCCCGAGAAATTCCTAAATGATAATAAGAATGTTTTCAATGCTCAAAACATAAGCGCGCTTCGGAATAAAGACACTGAACCCGGTGATCCTGATGTGTACAATAACTATATGCATGCAGATGAAGAAAATTGTGAGATTACCGGTTATGCAAATGTTGTGGAGGTAGAAGGACACAGATATCTGATCGCATACGCCATGAGGACGGTCTCGTTCGTAAAATTTGCAAAACCGTTCCTTCTGATCTACGCGGCTTTTCTTCTTGTTCTCTGTCTCGGCGTTTCCTGTCTTTCTGCAATAAAGCCTTACAGGCAGTACAAGAAAGCATATGAGAACAATCTGTTCAAGAATAATCTCATCGATTCACTTGCGCATAATCTTAAGACGCCATTGCAGATCCTGGGCGGATATGCAGAGAATCTGAAAGACGTTAAGGGTGATTCTGAAAAAGACCGCTATGCGGATCAGATCCTCGAAAAGACGCGTGAGATGAACAAAGACATTGAGACCATTCTTAAGTCTGTAGAAAAGCCTGACAGAAAGTTCGTCAAATGTTCTGTCCATGAGTGTTTTGATGAAGTTGCCGCTAAGCTGGGTGTTGATCTGTACATCAAAGGTGACACAACTGTTGCAATGGACAAGGACTACTTCAAGACCGCTTTGTTCTGCCTGATCGATAATGCAAACAAGTATAAGAAGGCGGATTCGAAGATCGGAGTTATGATCTCGTCAAATCTCATTATGGTTACTAACAAGACTGATGCGGATAAGTTAACTCCGGGTACGGGTATCGCCATAGCCGGAAGGATCCTTGAGCAGCATAAACTGTATCTGAAAACGTCAGTGAAGGACGGGGCTTTTGAGGCTGAGATCAGAAAGAAACCTTTTAAGAAATAGATGGAATAATCTAAATAAATGAGGCGGTCCCGGAGTTTGGAAAAGACTTCGGGACTGCTTCTTTTTTGCCGGATTGAATTGTATAATGCAAGCGTCGAGGTGGAACATGACGCGTATTCTCATAATCGAAGACGATAAAGATATCAATAAGATAATGTCCGGTCTCTTAAAGAAGAACGGATACGAAGTCGAATGCGCGTTTAACGGCAAAGAGGCTGAACCGAAGATAAAGACAATTCCAGATCTCATCCTCATGGATCTGATGCTTCCCGATACCACAGGTGAGGAACTGCTTAAACTTGTTCCGTCGGGCACTCCTGTTATCGCTGTTAGCGCACGCAGTACCGTTGACGATAAGGTCGATCTGCTTTCGCTCGGATGCGTGGATTACATTACCAAGCCATTCGATAACAAGGAGCTCCTGGCAAGGATAGAGGTCGCACTTAAGTTCAAGAAGAATGTTCAGTCATTTACATTCGCTAATCTCACCATGGATGAAGCTTCTCACGGCATAACTGTTAAGGGTAATCCCGTAAGACTTACTCCGACTGAGTACGCGATAATCAAAGTGTTGCTCGTCAACAGCGACAGCGTCATATCAAAATCAGAGTTGCTCGAAGCAGCCACTAAATTCACTCCCGATCTCGTTGAAGACTCTTTGAAGGTCCATATGAGCAACCTGCGCCGCAAGCTCAAACAGGCGGGCTTTACGGGCGAAATAGAGGCGGTCTGGGGAATAGGTTTCAGGTTAACTGTTTCTTAACTGTTTTTGAGAAAAGCCTTGGTATATCCTCTAGGCATGGAGGTAGTTACCATGGATTATATTCTTACAACTGATTCACTTACGAAAAGATATAGAAAGCACGAGGCGTTGAAAGACGTTTCAATCAAGGTTCCTAAGGGATCTATCTTCGGCCTGATCGGCAAGAACGGTGCAGGTAAGACAACTCTTATGAGGATCGTCACCGGTCTTCAGGAACAGAATAAAGGTACATATAATATTGCCTGTCCCGTTACCGGTGCCCTCATTGATATGCCTGCTTATTACAGGACACTCAATGCATACGAAAACCTTAAGATCCAGTACATGAACCTGGGACTTACTTCATATGAGACGATACCTGAGATAATCGATCTTGTAGGTCTTGATATAGCAGGTAAAAAGCCAGTTATGTCATACTCGTTCGGTATGCGCCAGAGACTTGGACTTGCGATTGCACTTTGCGGTTTTCCTGATCTTATGATCCTCGATGAACCCATTAACGGACTTGATCCGCAGGGAATCGTTGTTTTCAGGGAACTGATATTAAAGCTCAATAAAGAGCGCGGAATTACATTTATTATCTCAAGCCATCTGTTAGACGAGCTTGCTAAGGTGGCTACTGATTTTGCATTTATCGATGAAGGAAAGATCATCAAGCAGATCAGGGCAGACGAGCTTCACAATAATCCGGGCAAGGCTGTTATTGCACGCGTGTCTGATACGTCTTCACTCTGCAATCTGCTTGATGGCAAGGGCCTGAGTTATGAGATCAAGGGCGATAACGAGCTCTCAATCAAGGGCGATATTACATTGACCGCCATGAATGAATTGACCAAAGAAGCAGGCTGCGAACTGCTTGAATTTAATTACGCGGACACAAGCCTTGAAGGCTATTTCATTAATCTTCTGGAGGGATGACATGTCACGGGTATTGAGGTCAATGACATACCGCCTGATCCGCAATAAGCTGGTCTGGATTATACTAGCCGCACTTGTCGTTCTTGAAGTGTTAATGCTTTTCGGCTACGCTGGTTGTTTTGTGAATCACACGACTTATTCAAGACACGATCATGATGGTGGCACGGTAGTGAGCGAATATGCGGAATTCGAAAAAGAAGATCCGCTCCTGATCAATAAACTTACGCAGAATATCTATATTGGGAAATACGATTTCGTTCCCGGCCAGGTTAATAATTTCGAAGTTTCTTTGGATAACTGCAGTCAGGTCAGTGAACTGCTTGCCCTTGTACTGATCCTTATCTTTGCCGCTGATTCGGTTTTTATAATGGCATATTTCGGGGAATTGTTCTCGGACGGAGCGATACGCAATATGGTTGCGATCAAGACCAATAAGATGATCATTTACATAGCATCGCTGTTTATTAATGCAGTTGTATGCCTTGTAATGTACATTCTGGTATTCGCAGCGCTTACGGTAAGTATTCTTATTGCAGGCTTTTATCCGATCATTTATGGGCCTGCTATGGTTGCAGCTGTTTTGGTTGGTCTGTTGGTCACTGTAGTTGTAACGTCGTCCTTTATCTTTGTTCTTTTTGTCGATCATAATCCGTTGTTGTCTTTTATCTTATGTGGATTGATCCTGGCACTGTCAGTGATGAGTTTTGAGCTGGCTACAAGCACGATGGTATTTGAGCAGAAATACTATCCTGATGAAGTGAAGCTTGAAAATTTCTTTAAAAACGGCGGATACAAAATATCTGGTGAAGGTGAATGGTATTTGCCTGTAAATGATTTCAATCTCGGACGCGTATATTATCCCGCTGATGATGAGACGGTTGAATTCTTTTCTGACGAACTGAACACATACTATCCGAATGAAAATGAGCTCGCTATATCACGCGCATTGTACCGCGCGAATATCATGAATTATCCGTTCGAGATCCAGATGTTTTTTGTCTATCCGATGTACCGCGACGGACTGCTTTTAAGATATGTGGCGTTCTCGTTAGGGTATCTTGTGATTCTTTTGGCAGGCGGCTGTTACGCTGTCAGTAAGCGCAATTTTAACTGAGAGGTTATTTCTATGATCAAGGTGATTAAGTCAATGCTGTACAGGACTACACACGACATATTCTTTTATATCGCTGTAGGATTTTGTATCTGCACTTCTTTGCTGGTATTCAACGGTTACGGTAAACGCATGAAAAATCATGTGCCTTCACAATACGATAAGAATGTGATCGTTAATTTTGAGCAGGAAGATCCTGTCATAGCCTATAAGCAATATTTTAGTGCTGATTCATATTATCACATGGTTCCAGGAGGGGATCTATTATACAGGGATTCACTAAATAACATTTACGCAATAGACTGCTGCTTTAATGTAGCTTGCGTTTTCATCCTTATCTTCCATGTTCTCTATGTTTTGTTTTTTTATGGTGAGATGTATACAAAAGGCGCGGTCCGTAACATGATAGCTGCTGGAGCCACTAAACGAAAAGTATTCTTGTCCTCGCTCTTAATGAATGCTTTCCACCTGTTTTTGTTTTCGCTATTGAGTTTCATTGCCGTAATGATATCAGCTAAGGTGAACGGATGCTATCCGATAATTAACTTACCTTCTCTTGCGACAATGGTACTGGCTGCATACCTGGTAGGACTTACTCTGAGTTCGCTTATTGTTCTGGTAGTGTTCATAGTTCAGAGACCTTTTAGATCTTTGCTTGTGATAGTTGCCTTTGCAGTTATTTTTAGCACTTTCAGCAATATCTTTGGATTTGAGAATGCGTTTTTACCGAAGTACGAGGTAAACAATACTTCTTTCCAGGCATTTATGAGTAAAAGTAAGGAAAAGAACGTAGGCTTCGAATGGTATATGCCGGTTAATGATTTCAATGCGTACGGCATCAAGAAAGCTGACGGAACCTGGTACTCAGATTTTATGACCGATAGACCGAACCCCGAATATCCCGGTGACTTCAAGGCTTCTGCCGCCAGATTAGCATTAAGACTCAACATCGTTTTCTTCCCGATGGAATTAGCCGGATGGGGCCAGAATGCGATGTTCAGGGACGGCGTCTTCTACAGGTACATTGCCGTATCTTCGGCATATATCATCGTGCTTACAGCGGTGGGAAGTGTTGTCGTAAAAAAACGGAATATTATATAATCGGCTTATGTGGCATCCAATCCTTATCAGTATCTGCATCGTTTTAGCAATAACCGTGATCGTCCTTTTAGTTAAGGTGGTCTTGTTGGAACGCGCATTTAAGGAGATCGGTGATCAGGTCAAAGATCATATGGATGGCACCAATTCTTCGATATTCCAGTTGTCGACTTCAAATAAGGAAGCGCGTAAACTCGCGAATGACTTGAATGGCGCACTGCAGGAACTGCATGCCGAACGCGTTTTCCTCAAGGACGGCGACAAGCGAATGAAGGAGAATGTAACCGCGATCTCCCATGATCTGAGGACCCCGCTTACAGCGATTAATTCTTATGTCGATCTGCTCGGAAACGAGACGGATGAATCCAAGAGGAAAGAATACCTTGAACGCATCAAGGACAGGACTTCTGAACTCAAGGACATGACCGGGGAACTGTTCAAATATTCAGTATCTTCAGATACCCAGTACGATTCCCAGCTGTCAAATGAAGATATTGATCTTAAGAGCATAATCGAGAGCAGTCTGATCTCTTTCTACAAGGAATTCACTTCAAAAGGAATCGATCCTGAGACTGATTTTCCTTCCGAAAAAGTTATCATCAGCGGAAACCGCAAAACGCTTATGCGTATATTTGACAACGTCTTCAGCAATGTCGCAAAATACGCAACGTCTTTATCAGTAAAGCTTACGTCTGACGGCATCGTAACGGTCTCAAACGATGCCCCTGACCTTACGCCGGTCCAGGTTTCCAAGCTGTTCGACAAGTACTATACCGTTACCGACGGGACAGATTCCACGGGGCTTGGCCTTTCGATCGCAAAGGACCTTGTAGGCCGTATGGACGGCAGTATTTCCGCAGGCCTGAATGGCGGGATTCTTGCCATTACCATTCGATTCAAATAACTGTCCTCATATTCGCTTCCTGATCAGTTAATATATCCTCTGCAAATGATATAATCAAACAGGTGATCGTTTGAAAGGGGATCTGTATGGAAAATGAGTTGATCGTTAAAGAACTTAAGCCCGGAATATACCTGATGGATGAAGGCCATTTGGCCAGCGGTTATATAGTTGTCGGAGATGAGAAGGCTGCCGTAATCGATACCATGAATGGTCTCAATGATATTCATGCCGCAGTCAGAAAGATAACTGACAAACCGATCGTTTTGATCAATACTCACGGCCATCCGGATCACATTTTCGGAAACATTTATTTCAAGGAAAATGCATATATTAACAGCAGGGATCTTGAACTTGCAGAGTCTTTCAAAAACCATCCTGAATTCGCTGAGGC
Organism: Clostridiales bacterium; assembly: GCA_017509205.1. Lineage (GTDB taxonomy): Bacteria > Bacillota > Clostridia > Saccharofermentanales > Saccharofermentanaceae > Saccharofermentans. The sequence goes on from JAFWQF010000079.1 coordinate 12,814, forward strand.
TTGTAAAGCGCGAGGAGTCTCGATGCCTCCGTTCAAGCCTGTAAAAGAAGGTGATGTTTTCGACCTTGGCGGCAAGACACTTGAAGTTTATGAACTTCCCGGACATACTCCCGGCGGCATCGTTCTCCTGCTTAAGGAAGACCGCATTCTTTTCACGGGTGACGGAGTCAATCACTATCTCTGGATGATGCTCGACGGATGCCTGAAGCTTTCTGATTACGTTAAGTCACTCGACAGGATCATGTTCCTTGAGAACGAAGCTGATTATATCCTTCAGGGTCATGCTCAGGTGTTTGAGGACATCTCACTGATGAGATGCGTACGCAACGGTATCGTTGAGATAATTGAAGGAAAGACTGAGAACGACGAACCTTATGAGTGGTTCGGCGGAGTCGGAAAGAAGCATCCGTTCAAGCTTGAAGAGGGCAAGGAATATGCTCATACGGATGAGACGATAATCTGCTACAACCCTGACAACATCTGAAAGAGGCTGCTATATGGAAGAACTCAACAAATGTCCCAACTGCTCCGGTAAACTCGAACTCTCATCCAACAGGACAAGACTCATATGTCCGTTCTGCGGAAGCGAATTCAAACTCGATGAGACGACAAAGCAGGAGGTAGGCGATAACCCCATTCACAGGGACTGGTTCGTGTATGAATGGGACTACAAAAAGCTTACGGAAAACCCCAAGTGCAATGACGCCGTATCTGCGTTTATCCGCACTCTGAATGAATATGATTCATCCGACAAGATCATTACGTACATGCGTGATTACCTGATGAATTTCAATGAGATATCAGCGCCCGGGATCCGTGAAGACAAGATGCGTGATATCGCCAGAAGAGTAGCAGGCAACATGTCTCCGGACGAGAAGATAATCTGCTATAACGATGACGGCATCTTCGTTCATGGAAAGACCGGTGTTGTCGTTACTACAAAGCGTACTTTTTTCGTTGAGAAAAAGAATTTTAAAGAGATGATGCATACCGCTGTTCCGTACATGCTCTTCGGCTATTCGATTGGACTTCCGGAGCTCAAGCTGGGTGAGCCTTATGCGAATAACATCAGCACGTTCAATTCGCATTTCGATCTCATGGGAACAGTCGGCGCGCTTATCGCAATGCTCGCTTTCGAGCAGCGTCCCGACAGGCCGAAGATAAGGCTTACGAGCAACGTGAAGTGAGGATGTTATGGATAAGAAACTGACGAGTTTTCTCATTAAGGCAAAGCAGGCTACATATGCGGGCAAAGGCGCTGAGACAGCTTCTTCGCGCGTTAAGTCGCACGACCTCATCTTCAGGGAAGGTGAGTACATGTATTACGACACTTACCTCGGCGGAGACAAGTTTGCCGGCGAGGAAGCTCTCTGGATTTCAGAAGTTCCTTTCTGGAGCATGAACTATGTTGGCAGGGTCACAGGTGCTGATTTCAGCGGTGATTTCTTAAAGCAGGCACTGCTGAGAGTTCCTGAAGATAAGCCTTTCAGAGGCCCTGAAGAATACTCCGAAGGTGACTACACATATAAGTGCAGCATCGTCGGAGACTATGAGTGGTTCCAGGGAAAAGAGATCATCACCTTAAGAGGTGAACAGATCTACGAATGCTATTTCCACGGCGGACTTATCAAGTAGATGCCGGAGTGATCGTAAGCGCGGTCGTTGAAACGTCAAGCCATGTCTTGAGTTTCTTTGTCCTTACATAGAGGCTGTTAAGGATAACGCTGTTGGGGTGAAGTGCTTCAGTCGAACCGGGCGCGGGTTGTACGAATGTTCCGCAGGCACTGATCACATACGGTTTTCCTTCCACTGTTCCGAGGTAGATCATCATGTGACCGGGCATGGATATTAGGCTGCCAGGAGTAAGCTTTTCGATTGCTTCGAGCTTCTGCGTTGAATTCATCTTGCTCATGTTGACTTTGTAAACGCCGTTGACGTTGGACTGGCCTACGCGCGGCATAAGTATGCCAAAGCAGCGGTAGATCTCTCTCGTGATGCCGGTGCAGTCATTGGCCTGAAGGTCGCCGGCCCAGCCGTATCTGTCGCCCAAACGCTTAAATGCCTGTCTTACAATGTTTTCTGAAGTAAGGGGAAGGTATCCCACGTTGACGTCATCGGAGACGGGAATAAGGACATATTCGTCCTTGATGCTGCCGTCACTTGCCCTTGTGGGGATCTTTACGACATAATCACCGAAAGTCGTACGCTGGTGAGTGCTCTTGGGAGCTTTCTCTGCGGGAACAAGTTCCATCTTCGTGCCCATCGGCAATACGAGATTGGTTGTTTTGGAACTGTAAGGATCGTTTCCGAGCCTGATCTCACGGCCGGTTACGACGAGCCACTGACCGGGGTTCTGGCGGGCCTTCCAGTCATTGATGTCTTTGCAAAGAGCAACGGTGTCCTTGCGTACCCAGGCTGCATAGCTGTCGAATACCACGTAAAGGTATTCGCTGTCTGTGCTTTCGTGAAGCACCGCCACGGGCATGTAGGGCATGCATTCGGAGAAGATCATTTCATCGTAATACTTGTCTGAAGTCTTTTCGAAAACACGGTCTTCCGTGGGAAAGAGCCTTATTGTCATGCGCTTTACGGTATAGCCGAATTTTACGTTTATCTCTTCCGGGATGCCGTCGATGTTGGATTTGGCGATCAGTTCCTGCCAGTATTCATTGGTGGTAGGCTTACCGTTCAGATAGTGATTTGCCGGGTCCTTGGGCGCGGCTTTCGCACAGTCTGTGAGGAAGGAACGCAGGACCTTGCCTTCCAATGTTTCAGGGAACTCATCAAGCTTGGGGAACTTGGTCTTGTCGCCTGCGGTTATGACGCCGCGGTTGTTCTTGTTGAATTGTGCGATCTCATCAGGGGTCATGAGGACTTTGTCGCAGCCTTCTTTTATCCAGTATCCGGGTTGCATCATCTCGGCCTTTACGCCGTCGATCAGGCGTACATATTCTGTGTCTATCACGGTCTTTCCCTCCGAAGTCTTGACTACGATGTCTTCTTGGGCCGTTTCTGAGGATTCCGCGGCCGCTGAAGAAGGGGATTTTGTCTCGTTTATTGATGTGCTTAAGGACGTTTCAGGCTGTTTAACAAAGTTACATCCACCTATTACAGGCACTGTAACGGCTATTGCGAGAAGTGCTGAAAGTATCTTTTGCCTGCTGTTTTTCATAAATTACTCCAGTTTTGCGTAACTTTTTATTTCCACGATTATAACTTATTAATGGAAAAACAGTTTTCGCGCAATGGTACAATAGGGCAAAACTGAATTACAGGGTTGAGGTGTTCATGATCAGATTCATTGAAGATCAGGATGAAAAGAGAAGGATCTCCCGCGAGGTCCTTGAGGCATTGAAGGAATGGTTCGAGGTCGATGAGAGCCGCGAACAGTACATAAGGGAGTCTGCTGACCAGCCGTTCTGGGCAGCGTTCGAAAATGATGTCCCGGCAGGTTTCCTCTGCCTTAAGGAGACGGGCAGAGAGACCATGGAGCTCGCCGTCATGGGCGTTAAGAAGGATTTCCACAGGCACGGCTTCGGCAGAAGGCTTTTCGCTGCTGCCAAAGACTATGCAGCGCAGAAGGGTTATGACTTTATCCAGGTCAAGACCGTACGCACGGGAATGTATGAGGACTATGACATAACTAATGCATTCTACAAGAGCCTTGGTTTTAAGGAACTCGAGGTCCTTGAGGAATACTGGGATGCGGCAAATCCCTGCCAGATTTACGTCATGAGCCTCAAGAGTGTCATCGGGACAATAGATACCAGGCACAGCTACCGCGGAAAGTTCATATCTGAACCTGTTCCCAGGGAAGACCTGATCGCGATCGCAAATGCGGGAATCAGTGCGCCTTCCGGATGCAACAAGCAGACTACGGATCTGGTCGTCGTTGACGATCCCGAAACGCTGGATAAGATCAAGGCGCTTATCGACCCGCCTGTGGCACAGACGGCGCCCGCCATGATCGTTGTCCTCACAAGAAGGATCAACGCTTACCGTGACAGATGCTTTGCGGTACAGGACTATTCAGCGGCCATCGAGAACATGCTCCTTGCGATCGTTGAACTCGGCTATCAGAGCTGCTGGTACGAAGGCCACATTACCGATGACGACCGCATCTGCGACAAGATAGCAGAGGTGCTCGGTGTGCCCGATGAATACGATGTTGTATGCGTTCTCCCTGTCGGAAAGGCTGAAGAGGATTTCCACGCACCTTCAAAAAAGTCTTTCGGCGAACGCGTAAGATTCAATCATTTCGGTAAAGAATAATGGAAGTATTGAGAGCAGAAGCTGAATGGCAGCGCGCCGGAGCGTATTCCGTGCGCATTCAGGGAATGAACCGCCAGCACCACATTTCGCTGCGCGAAGAATTCGATGAACATGACTGTGACGGAACGAGATACATCGTCATGCTCGATGAAGGATATCCGGTCGCCACATGCCGTTTCTACGAGAATTCAAAGACTTCGGTAACGCTGGGCCGCCTTGTCGTTCTTCCAGAATACAGAGGAAGAGAACTCGGTACAAAGGTCGTAAACGAAGCAGAGAAGTGGATCAGGGAACTGGGATATGAAGAGGTGCTGATAGACAGCAGAGTGGAAGTCGTTGAATTCTATACAAGACTCGGGTATCAGCATCTTGATGATACAGTGATAAAGAGCGGGAATTTTGACTGCATAAAGATGAAGAAGGTGTTCTGATTTGAAAAAGATATTGATGATGATAACAACGGTTGCCATATTCGGCGCATCAATTTGCGGATGTTCGGGTTCGGGTACACCTACCATGCCTACCATCGATCAGACGGTTAAGAGCCGAAACGGCGATAAGGTCGTTTTCTTTGAAGGCGAAAAAGAGGAAGAGATAAGCACCTCGATGGAATCGTTCAACAACGTCTGGTTCAAGATCGAGAACGGCGAGCTGTTCCTGGCATTCGAAGAAGGCGATTATTACAGGACAACGTTTACCGGCATTGACGGCATGTTCATCGATGAAAGAAGCGTTGACGACGGCATTGTCGGTGACCTCTATCTTTTCAGAGGAAACAGGATACTTTATAAGATCTCTCTTTATGCGGCGGGCTATTCACCTTTTACGTTAGAGGACATGGAAAAAGGTTTCGGAAAGCTTACGAAAGTAAAATAACATCAATCTGTATGAACGAGGTTAATAAGACACTTTACATCCCTCTTTACGGCAAATCCTTTGTAAGCAGACAGGGGATAATCCTGCATGATGCAAAGGCCGAAGAGATATGGGATAAGGAAGGATTCGAGCTCAAGGGAAAATCAAAGTCCAAGTGGCTTGCCTATAACATGGCGATGCGCGCACGCGTTTTCGATGACTGGACAGGTTCAATGCTCGAAAAGGACCCGTATTCGGTAGTAATTCACATCGGCTGCGGCCTCGACAGCAGGTGCATGCGGGTGAAGCAGAACTTCAGAACGTGGGTCGACTGCGATCTTCCTGACGTTCTTGAGATCAGAAGACAGTACTATCAGGAAACGTCTTTCTATCACATGATGGAGTTCGATGCGACGGATTTCCAGCGCGTTTGGCAGCTGCCGGCCGGAGATACGGCAATCGTTGTCCTCGAGGGACTTTCGATGTATCTGACGAACATCCAGCTCAAGGCTCTCCTCATGACACTGCGACAAAAATATGTGAATCTGCACGTCCTGATGGATGTTTACACGGAATACGGCGCGAAAGCGTCTGAAAAGAAGAATCCCATCAACGACGTCGGCGTCACGGTTGTGTACGGCGTTGATGACATAGACGGCCTTCTCGAAAATACCGGCGTGATGAAGGTGGCTGAGCATTCGTTTACGCCCAAGCACCTCATCGATGAGCTTAAACCGTCAGAGAGGGCTTTCTTCAAGACTCTGTTTACGGGAAAAACTTACAGGAAGATATACAGGCTCTATGAGCTGAAGAATATATAAGGGAAACGGGGATAGAGAATGAATAGTTGGAAAGAAGCTTTTGAAATTGCGGATATCATACTCGAACAAAGCTATGTGATGTGGATCATATACATCAGTTTCTTTGTACTGGCACTCTTCGTACGGAAGAAGAACAACAAAACAAGACTTCACACGGGGAGCGTGCTTCTCGGTTTCTCAATACCGGGAATGCTTGTATCTCTTGCCTGTGCCGGAGACTTCGTCTATGTCATGGCCGTATGCATTAAAGCTGCGTCATCGCTGGGTAAAAACAAGTTTCTCTCTGATTATCCTGGGATAAGGGAATTGCAGTACAATTGCCAGGGCCTTCCGCTGACATGTTTTATTCTTTCGCCGATCCTGTTTGGCATTATTTCGATCGTTGCGATCATCTGCGGAATCGTGATAACCTCCAAGCGCGCCGGAAAAGCCGCGGGAATAATCACGTTGATCTACGGAATAGCCCTGGGGTGCTTTGCCTTATGGATCACCAAAGGCGTCTTTATGTTCCTGTCTGACTGAAAACTGTTTTGTGAAACCGGTTCCTTACGGAGGATACTCTTGACAAAATAGGTAACACATTACATAATATCGGTAATATATTACCTATCGAGGAGAGATAGCCATGAAGATACAGGAAGTGATCAGTAATGATCTGGTCGATTTCAGCGACATACCGCCCAGTTATTATCTGCTTGGCCTTCTGAGCGCGTTTGAGAACCGTTTTCAGGCAATGGCCGATAAAGACATGGGAGAGGTCAGCTGGAAACAGTTTTTTGCGATCATATGCATCGACCGGTGCAGGGAAAAGCCGACGATAAACGAGCTTTCCGAAATACTCGGCAGTTCTCACCAAAACGTTAAGCAGATACTCTTAAAGCTCGAGAAGAAGGGTTTCATCGTTTTTGAGAGCGATGAGAATGACAGGCGCAAGCAGCGGATCTCACTCACAAAACAATGCAGGGAATTCTGTAAAAAGAACAATGAGATGGGCATGGTCATCATGGCCAGGATGTTTAACGGCGTATCCGAAAAGGATATCAATACAACGATAAAAACGATCATGAAGATCGAGAATAACTTAAAGGAGTAAAGGAAATGAAAGGGATAGTAATTTACAAGTCGAAGTACGGTTCAACAAAGAAGTATGCGGAGTGGATCAGAGAAAGTACCGGTTTTGACATGGCTGAAGCAGACAAGTTCAGGCCTGACGAACTCGGCAAATATGACACAGTTATCTTCGGTGGCGGAATATATGCAGGAGGCATAGCCGGGATCGCTTTTCTGAAAAAGAATATTGCAAGACTTCATGGAAAGAATTTAGCAGTCTTCTGCTGCGGTGCCTCACCTTATGATGCAGACTTCATGAAAGCGTTAAAGGAAAGAAATATGCCGGGCGAGATGTCTGATATTCCGCTTTTCTACTGCAGGGGCGGCTGCGACATAGCAAACCTGCATTTCGCAGATAAGACACTCTGCAAGATGCTGGTCAAGGCGGTCGCAAAAAAGGATCCTGCTCAGCGTGAAGTATGGGAGACGGCATTGGTCGAGGCTTCGGAAACAGCTTGCGACTGGACAGACAAGGCATACATAACTCCGATACTCGAAACCTGCGGAATAGCCTGAAAATAAAGTGTTTCAAGAAAACTCTACCATTGGTTGGGAAGCCCAAAAACGTGCTTTTGAGGGCAACTCAACCATAAGTTCGTGGTAAAATATCCGTGGCTGATTTATCGTCCGTGGTGAAAGGAGGTTTCCCTCAAAAATGGATCAGGTAAAGATCGGAAAATTCATAGCTGAATGCAGAAAAGCGAAAGGAATGACCCAGGCTGCCCTCGCGGAAAAGCTCGGTATTACAGACAGAGCTGTATCCAAGTGGGAGAACGGCAAGAGCCTTCCGGATGCATCGATAATGCTCGAGCTCTGCAAACTGCTTGAAATTGACGTAAATGAACTCCTGACCGGGGAACATGTCACCATGGAAAACTATAAGAATAAGGCAGAGGCAAATCTTTTGGAGATGAGCGCAAAGGTTGAGCAGAAAGATAAGCTCCTGCTCAAAGTGGAAAAGATCATGATCGCCGTCGCGATCCCTTTCTATGCCGCAATGATAATTATAGGAGCCTATGTCTGCAAAGGCGGTAATATTCCGCTCGGAATCGCCTTGATCGTCATGGCAGTTGCTCTAGTAGCCGTTTTGGCCTGTATCGGTCTTCGGATCGAACACGATGCCGGTTACTATGAGTGCCCGAATTGCGGTGAGCGCTATGTGCC
>JAFWQF010000080.1 GCA_017509205.1 Clostridiales bacterium
AAGGATCAAGCTCGGATCACCTGTCCTTTTCAAGCAGGAAAGACCCGGCAGGAACGGTAAGATATTCAGGCTCTATAAGTTCCGCACGATGCTTCCCCCGAAAGGCGGCGTTGCTGATCCGGCAACGGATGCGGCAAGGCTCACGCCCTTCGGAAAGAAGCTCAGAGCTACCTCTCTTGATGAGCTTCCCGAGCTCTTCAACATATTTAAGGGAGATATGTCGGTCGTAGGCCCGAGGCCTCTTCTCGTGCAGTATCTCGAGCGCTACAACGAGCATCAGGCACGCCGCCATGAGGTCAGACCCGGATTTACCGGTCTCGCCCAGATCAACGGCAGAAACGCGATAAGCTGGGAAGAGAAGTTCGACTGGGACATTAAATACGTTGATAAGATTACCTTTATTGGTGACTGGAAGATAATATTCGGAACGGTGAAGACCGTTTTTAAGCACGAAGGCATCAGCAATGCGGAATCCGCTACAATGACTGAGTTTATGGGGACAAAAGAATGAACAGACTGACGATCATCGGTGCATCCGGACATGGAAAAGTCGTAGCCGACATAGCAGGCCTTAACGGTTATACGGACATCGTTTTCCTTGACGATAACGAGAGCGTTAAGGAGTGCGGCGGATTTAAGGTCATCGGCAATACGAAGACCCCTGTTGAAGGTGATGTTTTCATCGCCATCGGAAATCCTCAGGTCAGAAAGCGCCTTTCCGAAGGCAGAAAAGTTGTCACTCTGATCCATCCCCATGCGGTCATCGCAAGGGATGCAGTGATCGGTGAAGGTACCGTTGTAATGGCGGGCGCGGTCATCAATCCCAATGCCAGGATCGGCAAGGGATGCATAATCAACACATGCTCATCCGTCGATCACGACTGCGTTCTGGGAGATTTCTGCCACGTTGCCGTCGGCGCTCATCTGTGCGGAACAGTGAAGACCGGTGAATGCACATGGATCGGTGCGGGAGCGACGGTAAGCAATAACATAGACATCTGCGGAAACTGCACGGTCGGTGCGGGCTGCGTGGTCGTAAAAGACATAGATGAACCCGGCACATATGTCGGCGTTCCCGCGAAAAAGATCGGCGGCGGAGAGTCCTGATGAGCAAGAAGGTCTGGATACTCAACCACTATGCCGGGAACATGTTTACCGTCGGAGGCGGCAGGCATTACTGCATCGCAAAGTATCTGAAGGAAAACGGGTACGATCCCGTCATCTTCTGCAGCAACTACGACCATTTCACGCGCAGGAACACCATTGAAGGAGTCACTTCTTACGTCACGAAAACGGAGCCCGTGACAGGCGTTCCGTATGTTTTCCTGAAGACGAGGGAATACCCCAACAACGGCATCAAGCGTGTTTTCAACATGTGGGATTTCTACCACGGAATGAGAAAGCTCGCGAAGAAGTTCGCGGCCGAAAACGGCGCACCTGACGTCATCTACGCGTCTTCGGTCCATCCGCTTACTCTCGTTGCGGGCATTAAGCTTGCTAAGAAATTCGGCGTTAAATGCATAAGCGAGGTCAGGGATCTCTGGCCCGAGAGCATCGTCGCATACTCAACGAAATGGACCAGAAAGAGCCTTGTCATGAAGGTCCTTTATGCAGGCGAGAAATGGATCTACAGGAAGTCTGACCGCGTCATCATGACGATGGCAGGCGGTTACGACTACATCAAAGACCAGGGCTGGGACAACGTGATCCCGGAGTCAAAGATCGTACACATCAGCAACGGCGTTGACCTTGAACCGTTCGAGGAGAACATCAGCGAGCATCATTTCGATGATCCCGATCTTTCAGATAAAGCGCACAGGAACTTTATCTATACCGGTTCGGTAAGAAAGGTAAACGATCTTTCGATGCTGGTCTCCGCTGCGAGAAAGTTAAAGGAGGCGGGAAACGATACCGCCAGGATCCTTGTTTTCGGTGACGGTGACGAGCTTGAGAACCTGAAGAATGACGCGAAGGATCTGGACAATATCATCTTCAAAGGCAGGGTTCCCAAGCAGCAGGTGCCTTCGATCCTTTCACAGGGGTATGCTTCGATCCTTCATAACAAGAGCACGGAACTCGACAAGTACGGACACTGCCAGAACAAGTTCTTTGAATATCTGGCGGCAGGCAAGCCCATCCTTCTCACATATCCTGAAGGCCACAGCGTCGTAAAGCAGTACGGATGCGGTGTTGAGGCACCCAGGCAGGAGGCGCAGGCCATTGCGGATGCCATAAGTGCTTTCTGTGAACTTAATGAAGCTGATTACGAGAAATACTGCAGAAACACTGCTGACTGCGCAAGGATGTTCGATTACGGCGAACTTACCAGACAGCTTATTAATGTTATAAACGCGTAAAAGATTACGCGTGTAATCCTAATACTGCTCTTATTATTAATGAGATTATCAGTGCCCAGAGAGGTACTGCGAAGATCGTAACTATGCGAAGTGACGTGAGAGCGTCCTTGTAGTGACGGCTCTTGGGATAGATCTCCAGCGATTCCTTCATGTGCTTGTGGACGATGGGGATCAGGACAGGGAAGATCACGCACATTGCAATCGAAAGGTCCTCGAGGCGCTTTTCGCCTGATGAGAGCTGCTCTACTGCCTGATGCTGCGTGTTTGAGACTTTATTGGTTCTTACGGGATTTTCCTGTACGGAGCGGTTGTCGTTGCCGTAGACCACGAACGGTGTCTTGGTGAAATCCTCGTAAGATGAATCAGGGTTGTTGTAGTTAGCGTTTCTCGGCCAGTCGGGATCCCTGTAAGGTCTTTCGTTTGCGGCCTGATTCTTAACGGCGGCATTTGCCCTTGCTGCAGCAGCTGCCGCGGCGGCAGCCTCCCTGCGGGCCTGTTCTTCCTGCTTTGCCTTGAGCTGGGCGCGCTTGCGTGAAAGAGACTCGTCGTATTTCCACTTCTTAGCCTGATCGGAAAGCACCGTGTAAGCTTCGTTGATCTCTGCCATGCGCTTCTCTGCGGACATGTCATCGGGATGAAGATCCGGGTGCCAAAGCTTGACGAGCCGGCGGTATGCCTGCTTGATCTCCTCGGGAGAAGCGTCTTCCGACACCCTCAATACGCTGTACAGTGTAGTCTCATGAGCCATATCGTCAGTATACAGGGGTTACCTTAAGCAAAACTTAAAAACGGATAAAGATCAAGGATTCTGCTGACCCTGCTGTGCGTTCGGATCTGTTGTGGGCGTTGCTGCCTTGGTAGGCTTCTTTGTGGGCTTCTTAGTAGGTTTCTTTGTAGGCTTCTTAGTCGGCTTCTTTGTAGGCTTCTTGACCGTTGCAGGCTTGGAAGTCGGAGCAGCCGTAGGAGCTGTCGTCTCACCGCTGACATTGAGAGTATGTCCGTTCAGATTGACGTTGTTCATGTCACCTGAGAAAGAAGTGATATATGTGTCTTCAGTTAATGTCCATGTGGCGCCCTGGCCGAGGTTTACATGGGTGATGCCGGGCTCCTTGGAGATCTCGTTGCCGTCAGCATCGGTTATCTTGCCGCTGATCGTACCTGTGAACTTTGCGCCTGTGGAAAGGTTGAGCGTAAGCTTGCCTTCTTTTGCGACAAGGATCTTTCCGGACAGTTCCGTGTTGGTTACGTTGAGGATCGCGACGTTGTTGTTGCCGCTCCAAGCATCAGGGCTGACTGAAAGGAGTACGCCTTCCTTGTCCTCGTTGACGATGGTTACGCCGCTGAGGTTTACGACACCCTTGGTGTTTGTGATGTGGAAGACGTGGCCTACCTTGTTGGTAAGCGATCCGCCTGCCATTGAGAATGATGCCATCTTGTTATTGTCGAAATAACCGGCTTCCTGCTCATAGAGAAGGACGCCGTAATGGAACTTGGCTTTTCCGGTGCGCTTTGCGTTGTTGGCTGTGAGTGTGCAGTCGTTAAGGGTTGCCTTGCTGTTGTCGTCGACAATGAAGACTTCCGAGTTGTTTGCATAGAGCTTTGCAGCCAGAATGGTCATCGTACCTGTGCTGGTGACTGCGGGAGAATGCAAGCCGTTGGTGGTATAGACGCCGTTTGTGATCTTTACGGTACCGCCGTCTTTGCCGACAATTATGGCAGGAGAATTCTTTCCGTCCGTGGTAACGGCCATCTTTGTCATGTCCAAAGTTGCGCCGTATGTAGCCGCGATGGCCGGGGAATCGTCACCTTTTGTGGCGATCGTGTTTTCGCTGATGTTGACTCTCGTTCCGTCACCCGTGATGCCTTCGATCTTTCCGAAGCCCGCGAAAGCGAATAATCCTGCGGCGCCCTTTCCGGAAGTCGTGATGGAGCCGCCGGTGATATAGAGCTTGGCGCTGTTCATGGCAAGGACTGCCGCATTGACGCCGAACAGACCGCTGTTCGTGGTGTTCGAAGAATCACCTGACTTGGTGACTGCAGGGGTTGCAATGGATACCTTCTTCTTTTCGCCGTTTATCAGAAGCGCGCTCTCATCGCCGTTCTTGCTTGAATATGCCTTCTTCTTCTCGGTCGTTTCCACGCCGATGGATTTAGCGCCCTTGAACTCGACCTGGCTCTTGTCAGGCTCGGTCTCGGTCTCGGATGTCTCGGCCGTTGTAGGCTCTGTATACATGGATGTTGAAGCAGTCGCTGAAGTCTGTTCGCCCTGGCCGCCGAAATTGCATGCGGAAAGGCCGAACACAACCGAAGCGGCTGTGGAAATTGCTAATAATCTAATCAATATCTGTTTGTTCATAATGATCCCCCTGGATACCAACCACTAACTTTACCATGAAGGTCATGACTTTGAGAAGTGCCATAATAGGCAATATTTAGTTATAATTTCAGGTTTTGTTCTGTTATTTGCGCACGACTTAATGTCTCCATTGGGGTTTGCCCTATATAAATAATAAATTTAGGTTGAAACAGCGTTTTTACGGGTGTAGAATAGGCAGGCCCAAAAATAAAGGCATTTTCGAGAGATAAGCGGATGATACTTTATATAGATCCCGGCACGGGAAGCATGTTGTTCACGATAGTAATCAGCGCCATCAGCGCTGTTGTCTATCTCATACGCATTCTCATCATCAAAGCCAAGAACATGGCAGGCATCAAGAGCCAGAACGAGAGAAATGCCAAGAAGATCCCGATAGTCATCTTCTCCGACAGCAAGAGATACTGGTCAACGTTCAGACCCGTCTGCGAAGAGCTTGAAAAGCGCGGCCAGAAGGCTGTCTACATGACGGCTTCACCTGACGATCCGGCTCTCGAATCCAAGTTCGAAAACATCAAGTGCGAGTTTATCGGCGAGGGCAACAAGGCCTTTGCGAAGATGAACATGCTCAATGCAGGCATAGTCCTTTCGACGACTCCTTCCCTTGACGTATTCCAGTGGAAGCGTTCAAAGACCGTAGATTATTACGTTCACGTGCTTCACACAAGCGGTGATATCACACTGTACAGACTTTACGGCGTTGACTACTATGACGCGCTCCTCCTTTCCGGAGAGTTCCAGGAAAAGCAGGTCAGGGAGCTTGAGAAGCAGAGAAACCTTCCCGCAAAAGAGATAAAGATGGTTGGACTTCCTTATCTCGATACAATGCTCGAGCAGGCCAGGAACTACGAAAAGCCTGAGACTGACACGACTACCGTGCTGCTTTCACCCACGTGGGGCAACAATTCACTTCTCGTGAAATACGGCGAGAAGCTTATCGACAGGCTCGTTGAGACCGGATATGACATTATCATCCGTCCGCATCCGCAGTCTTTCACCGCCGACAAGGAGACCATCGACCGTCTCATGGAGAAGTATCCCGAGACCGACAGGCTTCACTGGAACAGGGACAACAACAACTTCGAAGTGCTTGCGAGATCCGACATCATGATCACGGATTATTCGGGCATCATGTACGATTTCACTCTGATCTTCAACAAGCCGGTCATCTATACCGAAGCGGGATTCAAGAAGGACCCTTACGACTGCTGGTGCATTGAAGGGGATACCTGGATGCTGAGCACCATCAAGAAGATCGGCAAGGAACTCAACAACGACAACATCAGCCAGATCAAAGAGCTTATCGATTCGAGCATCAAGGCGAGCAAAGAGACCACTTCGATCGAAGAGGCACGCAATGAGACCTGGTGCAACGTCGGAGAGAGCAGCAAGCTCATCGCTGACTACCTGATCGATAAGCTTGCCGAGCTCGAAAGCAAGAACGAACCTGAGAAAAAGGAGGAGAAAGCATGAGTTTCCTGCACATCCTCTATCTGATAGCACTTTACCCCATCGAATATCTCCTTGAGATGATCTTCTCCATCATCTCCAAGATGTCGGGCAACACGATCCTTTCGATCGTTATCCTGAGCCTTGTGGTCAACATCATCGTCCTGCCGCTGTACAACCGTGCGGACAAGATCCAGGAAGAGGCGAAGGACAAGGAAAACGCGATCGCCCCGATGGTAAAGCACATCAAGGAGACTTTCACGGGCGATGAGAGGTTCATGCTCCTGCAGACATGCTACAGGCAGAACAATTACAGCCCACTCAACGTCATGAAGAGCTCCGTTTCCATCCTTCTGCAGGTACCGTTCTTCATGGGCGCCTACAATATGCTCTCCGGAAACAAGCTCCTTGCAGGCGTTTCCTTAGGCCCCATAGCAAATCTTTCAAATCCCGACGCGCTCATCACCATCGGTGGCTTCACGCTGAATGTCCTGCCGATAGTCATGACGCTCATCAACGTCGTATCCAGCCTTATCTACGCAAAGGGATTCCCGCTCAAGACAAAGATCCAGATGTACGGTCTTGCTGCGGTATTCCTCGTTCTTCTGTATCAGTCACCTTCGGGTCTCGTTCTTTACTGGATCTGCAACAACCTCTTCTCTCTGGGAAAGAACATCGTAAACAAGATCATCGCAAAGAAGAGGAAGGCATCTGTTGCCAAAGAGACGGCAAAGATCCCCGGAAAGCTCGAAACGAGATACAAGGCGGTATTCATCTTCTCTTGTCTTACACTGGCCGTTTACACCGGTTTCTACATTCCGGTCCTTACGGTTGCGGCAGCACCTGAGGAGTTCGTAAACCTGTATAACATGGCCAACCCCATGATCGACATCATCGATTCCACCGCAAAGGGATTCGGTCTTTTCATGCTCTGGCCCCTGATCTTCTTTGCACTTGCTTCGGTAAAGGGCAGAAAGATCATGTCCTATGTCATGTTCATGCTCGCGGGCTCCGCTATCCTGAACTCAAAGCTCTTCAGCAACGATTTCGGCGACATCTCAAACTACCTCGAATACAAGGACAGCCCTTCATTTACGCTTAAGGCAAAGCTTCTGAGCCTTGCGGTAACACTCGCAGGCATATTGGTCTGCTTCCTGATCAACCGCTTCGGCAAATACGTTGCTCCGGTTATCTGCCTTTCAGCGGCGATAGGCTTTGCGGCTCTTGGCTTCACCAATGTCGGCAAGGTCAACGCAGGCTACAGGGAAGCTGAAAAGTCCACGACTTCCAAGGCTGAATTCACCCTTTCCAAGAACGGAAAGAACGTTATCGTCATCATGGCGGACAGGGCGGTAGGTCCGATGCTTCCTTATATCTTTAAAGAGAAGACAGAGCTTGCAAGCATCTATGACGGCTTCACCTACTACCACAACACCGCATCTTTCGGAACTCATACAAACTCAGCGGTTCCCGCGCTCCTCGGAGGTTATGAATATACCCCCGCGGCGATGAACGAGAGATCCGACAAGATCCTTCCCGAAAAGTACGACGAGGCGCTCAAGCTCATGCCGTCGATCTTTACCAAGAACGGTTTTGACGCCACCATGGTCAACCCGACATACGCAGGTTACAAGTGGTATCCTGACCTTTCCGTTTTCGACGGAATGGATAACGTGAAGGCTTACAGCACAAAGTACTCATATCTGCCCGAAGACAAGAAGGCAATATACGAGAGCGAACACACCGAAGTCTTCAGACACAATCTGTTCTGCTATTCGATCTTCCAGTCCGCACCCGTTGCCCTTCAGAAGGCACTTTATGACGGCGGCAACTACAATGACACGAGATCCGTTGATCCTTCGCGCATGATCTCGCAGAAGAGAAGCGGCAACTCATATGCTTACGGCCATGAGCAGACGTTCATGTGGGAATACTACGCGGTCAGCAACCTCGATCAGATGACAAAGATCACGGATGACAGCTCAAACCACTTCATCTATTACGCAACTGACCTGACACACGATGTCGAGATGCTCCAGGAACCCGAGTATGAGCCCAGGGACGTCGTTGACAACAAGAAGTACGACAAGACGCATTCCCAGAGGTTCGTCAGGAAGGGCGAATCCATGTGGATGCGCGACGCAAAGGACTACAAGCACTATCAGTGCGACGTTGCCGCCTATACGCTCATCGGAAAGTGGCTCGAATACCTCAAGGCCAACGGAGTCTATGACAACACCAGGATCATCATCGTTGCGGATCACGGATACTATCTCGAGAACTTCCCCGATGTCATGAGGCACGACTGGGGCGCGACGCTCGACGGCGAGGCATTTGCTCCGCTCCTGATGGTCAAGGATTTCGACAGTCACGGCAAACTCAAGACTTCAGAGGAGTTCATGACCAACGCCGATACCCCTTATCTGGCGACAAAGGACGTCGTAAGCAATCCCGTAAATCCTTTTACCGGAAAAGCGGTAACGGATCAGGGAAAGAAGGGTACAATAACAGTATTCCACTCCAACAACTGGAATATCAGAAACAACAACGGATATACCTACCAGCCGGGTGACTGGTTCAGCTTGAAGGACAGCATCTGGAACATAGACAACTGGAACTATCTTGGGAATCATTAAGATCTTTGACGAGGTGTGATATATGCAGGCACTGATACTCGCTGCCGGAATGGGCAAAAGGCTCAAGGAACTGACACAGAACAATACCAAGTGCATGGTCAAGGTCGGCGGAGTCACGCTCATTGACCGCATGCTCCACCAGATAGAGAAGCAGGAAGTTTCAAGGATAGTCATAGTCGTCGGCTATGAGGGACAAAAGCTCATCGACTACATCTCAACGCTGGGCATCCAAACACCCATTGAGTTCGTCGAAAACCCCATCTATGACAAGACCAACAACATCTATTCACTCGCGCTCGCTAAGGAATGGCTCTGCAAAGAGGACACTCTTCTTTTCGAGTCTGACCTGATCTTCGAGGATTCCGTCCTGGATCTTCTGGTCAATGACCCCAGAGACACTCTGGCGCTTGTCGACAAGTTCGAGAGCTGGATGGACGGAACCTGCGTAAAGCTTTCCAAAGACGACAGGATCACATCCTTCGTTTCGAAGAAGGAATTCAGGTTTGAGGACATCGACGAGTACTACAAGACCGTCAACATAAGCAAGTTCAGCAAAGAATTCTCCGAGAAATACTATGTTCCGTTCCTCGATGCCTATGAGAAGGCCTTAGGCGAGAACCAGTACTACGAGGAAGTCCTCAAGGTAATTACGATCCTCGACGTTCCGAGGATCAGGGCAAGACGCCTTGAAGGCCAGCTCTGGTATGAAATCGATGATGCCCAGGATCTGGACATCGCAGAATCGCTCTTTGCGGGTACACCCGACGAGCAGGCTGCCCTCATCCAGGGAAGATACGGCGGATACTGGAGATATCCTAAGATGAAGGATTTCTGCTATCTGGTAAACCCTTATTTCCCGCCGAAGAAGATGCTTAACGAGATCAGGGCGAACTTTGACATCCTCATTTCCCAGTATCCCTCGGGAATGCGTGTAAATTCGCTCCTTGCAGCCAAGAACTTCAACGTTCATACCGAGAACATCATAATCGGCAACGGCGCGGCAGAGCTCATCAAGTCATTGATGTCACAGTTCACCGGCAAGACGGGATTCATCAGACCGACATTTGAGGAGTATCCTCACAGATACAGCGAGCCTGATTCGGTCAGCCTCATTCCTTCGAATCCGGATTTCTCATACACCGCTGATGACGTCATGACATTCTTTGATGACAAGGACGTCTCGCAGATCGTCATCGTCAACCCGGACAACCCGTCAGGCAACTACATCCCGAAGCAGGATCTGTTAAGGCTCATCGACTGGTCGAAGGAAAAGGGAATCAAGCTCGTCATCGACGAGTCCTTCGTTGATTTCGCGGACGAAGCCGGTTCAACCCTCATCGTGAGAGAGCTTCTGGACAGCAATCCGCACCTTTATGTCATGAAGAGCATCTCCAAGTCATACGGCGTTCCGGGCTTAAGGCTCGGCGTTCTCGCATCCGGTGACATCGCAACGATCGCCAGGATGAAGAAGGACGTTTCGATCTGGAACATCAATTCGTTCGCGGAATTCTACATGCAGATCGAGGAGAAGTACACTAAGGATTATGAGGCTGGACTGGTAAAGTTCAGGGCTGAGAGGGCAAGGTTTGCGGAAGAGCTGGGCAAGATCGAAGGCCTCCGCGTGATACCCTCACAGGCCAATTTCATCATGGTCGAGCTCAGGAATGCTTCACCCAGGGAACTGCTCAAAGCACTGCTTTTCAAGCATCAGCTCCTTATCAAGGAACTTTCGGCCAAGACCGGCGGAAAGTACTTAAGGCTCGCTGTAAGGAACACCGAAGACAACGACAAGCTCCTTGAGGCTCTCAGGGAAGAACTCGGCTGATCCTTATATTTTGTATTAAAAAACAAGAGTGTTAGAATTATACGGTTAATTCCAAGGGAGAAATCTAAACGGCATGCTGTTTTTTCAATATCTTTATGCATTGGTGATCGGACCTCTTGAACTCGTTTTCAAGATCATCTTTTCGATACTCAACAAGTACATCCCGCTTTCGGGCGTGAACATACTCCTGCTGAGCCTTGCTTTCAGCCTTCTGGTTCTGCCTCTCTACATGAGGGCGGACAAGATCCAGGAAGAGGCGAGGGAGCAGGAAGACAAGCTCGGCCCGACGATCAAGCACATCAAGCAGTATTTCAAGGGCGACGAGCGTTTCATGATCCTGCAGACATTCTACAGGCAGAACAACTACAGCCCTCTTGGAGTTCTGAAGAGCTCCGTTTCGCTCCTCCTGCAGGTCCCTTTCTTCCTTGCGGCTTACAGGATGCTCTCAAACAACACATATCTCCAGAATAAGGCATTCGGACCCATCGCCAACCTGAGCCAGCCTGACGCAATGCTCGTCATCGGCGGTGTCGCGATCAACGTCCTGCCTTTCGTAATGACTGCGATAAACCTCATTTCCGCAGCTGTTTACGCAAACAAGATGCCAATGAAGTCCAAGATCCAGCTTTGGATCATGGCAGCACTTTTCCTTGTCCTGCTCTACAGGTCACCTTCCGGAATGGTCCTCTACTGGACATGCAACAATCTGTTCTCACTCGTAAAGAACATCATAAACAGGATCATTTCTTCGAAGAAGAAGACAAAGGCCGTCAAGGAAAAGAAGGAGAAGAAGCCCGTTAAGAACGAGCCCGCATACAAGGCCGTATTCTTCTTCTCATGCCTCACATGTGCTGTCTACATCGGTTTCTATCTCCCGATGATCACCGTAGCTTCCGCACCTGAGGAATTCGTAAATCTCTACTCCATGACCCACCCGATGCTCGACATCCTCGAAGCAACCTGCAAGGGTCTGGGTCTTTTCCTTCTCTGGCCGTCGATCTTCTACGCGATGGCTTCAAAGGGCGGCAGGAAGATCATGTCCTATGTCATGTTCGCTCTCGCCATTTCCTCGATTCTGAACTCAAAGCTCTTCAGCAGCGGTTCGGGCGACATGAGTAACACCCTCATCTATAAGGACACCTCACTCAAGATCAACATGCAAAACACTCTTCTGAGTTTGGGCATTACGCTCGGCGCAGTTGTTGTTGCTTTCCTTCTTGTCCGTTTCGGCAGGAATCTTACGCCGGTCATCGCTTTCTCGGCTGCACTGGTCTTTGTGGTATTGGGATTCACCAATCTCGGAAGGATCAACGAAGGTTATGCGGAGGACTTGAGGTCTGAGACATCCAAGGCTGAGATCCCGCTCTCTAAAACAGGCAAGAACGTCGTCGTCATCATGACGGACAGGGCGATCGGACCCATGCTGCCTTACATCTTCAACGAAAAGAAGGAGATCAAGGCCAAGTACGACGGATTCACTTATTATCACAACACCGCATCTTTCGGAACACACACGAACTTCGGTGTTCCTTCTCTGCTCGGAGGCTATGAATACACCCCCGCAGAGATGAATAAGCGCAGTGACAAGCTCCTTTCCGAAGACCACATGGAAGCTCTGAAGCTCATGCCGAAGATCTTCACGCAGGCGGGCTTCAAGGCAACGGTCATCAATCCCAAATATGCAGGCTACCAGTGGTATCCGGATCTTTCCGTATTCAACGACATCGAGAACTTAAAGGCATACAGCACCAAGTACTCCTATCTTCCCGATGAGATGAAGGAAGGCTACAAGGAGGAGCAGACGACTGCCTTCAGGTTCAACCTTTTCGGTTATTCGATCTTCAGATCTGCTCCCGTATTCCTTCACAGAACGCTCTACGATGAGGGCAACTACAACGAGACCAGAGTCATCGATCCTTCGCGCCAGATGGATCAGAGAAGATCAGGCAACTCCAAGTCGACCGGTCACGAGCAGGTCTTCATGTGGGATTACTACGCACTTAAGTCAATGAATACCATGACCAAGGTCGAAGACGGCGAGGTTAATAACTTCGTTTACGTCGGATTCGATACATGCCACGATTCAGAGTTCCTCCAGGAGCCTGAATACGAGCCCGCGGATGTTGTCGACAACACAAAGTTCGACAAGTCTGTTAAGGGCCAGGCAAGGTTCACCTACAAGGGCAAGATGATGTGGATGAGAGACGCAAAGGATTACAGAAACTACCAGTGCGACCTCGCTACATTAAGGGAACTCGGAAACTGGCTCGACTATCTCAAGGAGATAGGCTGCTACGACAACACAAGGATCATCATCGTTGCCGATCACGGTTACTACATTGAAAACTTCCCTGACCTCCTGATGTATGACATCGGAGCAAAGCTCGACGGAGAGGCATTTGCGCCGCTCCTCATGGTCAAGGACTTTAACAGCCGCGGCAACCTGAAGACTTCGGAGGAATTCATGACGAATGCCGATACTCCTTATCTTGCGACAAAGGATGTCATCAGCAACCCCGTCAACCCGTTCACAGGCAACCCCATCACAGATGAGGGTAAGAAGAACGGCATCACGGTATTCCATTCCGAGTCCTGGAAGGTCCACTACAACAACGGAACAACATATAAGCCCGGTGACTGGTACACGGTAAAGGACAGCATCTGGAAGAACGAGAACTGGAAATATCTCGGACACTATTAAGGAGAAGGCAGACAAGTCATGCAGTTTTTTTCTTGGATCTATTCGCTGATAATCGGACCGATTCAGCTCTTATTTGGAATTATCTTTTCGGTATTAAATAAATATATCCATATTCCCGGTGTGAACATCATGCTCCTGAGCCTCGTGTTCAGCCTTATAGTACTGCCGCTCTACATGCGCGCGGACAAGATCCAGGAGGAAGCCAGGGAAGACGAGGAGCGCTTAGGACCCGTCATCAAGCATATCAAGCAGTATTTCAAGGGCGACGAGCGCTTCATGATACTGCAGACATACTACAGACAGAATAATTACAGTCCTCTGGGCGTTTTGAGAAGCTCGGTATCACTGCTCTTGCAGGTACCTTTCTTCCTCGCAGCCTACAGGATGCTCCATGACAACATCTACCTCGCAGGCAATGCCTTCGGTCCCATCAAGGACCTGGGAAGCCCTGATGCACTGCTTGCTGTAGGTTCCGTAACCATCAACGTACTCCCGTTTGCGATGACGGCGATCAACCTTATTTCGGCTGCCATCTACGCAAACAAGATGCCGCTCAAGTCCAAGATCCAGCTTCTGGCCATGGCTGCGGTTTTCCTCGTTCTGCTCTATAACTCCCCTTCGGGAATGGTCCTTTACTGGACATGCAACAACCTGTTCTCGCTCGTTAAGAACATTGTTAACAGGATCGTTTCGTCAAAGAAGAAGGCCAAGGCAGAAAAGCCCGCAAAGGAAAAGAAGGAGATCAAGAATGCGTCCGCATACAAGGCCGTATTCTTCTTCGGATGCCTTACATGCGCAGTCTACATGGGATTATATCTGCCCATCATGACGGTTGCCGCTGCTCCTGAGGAATTCGTAAATCTCTACACTGTCCAGAACCCGATGTTTGACGTTTTGGATTCCGTTGCAAAGGGATTCGGACTGTTCCTTCTCTGGCCGTCGATCTTCTATGCGATGGCATCAAAGGGCGGCAGGAAGATCATGGCTTACGTCATGCCCATGCTTGCAGTCTCGGCGATCCTGAATTCAAAGCTCTTCAGCAACAATTTCGGAAACATGTCGAAGCACCTCGTCTATAACGGCGATCCCGAATTCACCGTGAAGAACATCCTGCTCAGCCTTGCCGTTACGGCTGCCGGCTGCATCATCTGTTTCCTCGTCATCCGCTTCGGAAAAATGGCAACGCCGATGATCTTCTTCTCCGCGGCGCTCGTTTTCTGCATTCTCGGACTGACCAACATCACAAAGATCAACGACGGCTACAGAAAGTCCGCAAACTCAACGACTTCCAAGGCTGAGATGACTCTTTCGAAGAACGGAAAGAACGTTGTCGTCATCATGGCGGACAGAGCCGTAGGCCCCTTCATTCCTTATCTTTTCAACGAAAAGAAGATACTCAAGGAACAGTTTGACGGCTTTACCTACTATCACAACACTGCTTCTTACAGCGCTCATACGAACTCCGCCGCTCCGGGCCTCTTGGGAGGATACGATTATGTTCCCGAAGCGATGAACAAGCGCACAGACAAGCTGATGCCGGAGAAGTTCGACGAGGCACTCAAGGTAATGCCTCTGATCTTCACCAAGAACGGCTATGATGCAACCCTGATCAATCCGAAATTCGCAGGCTACCAGTGGTATCCTGACGTCAGCGTATTCGACGGAATGGAGAACGTTAAGGCATACAGCACGAAGTTCTCATATCTGCCTGAAGACCTCAAGGAAGGCTACAAGACGGAGAATACAGAGTGCTTCAGATTACATCTGTTCTGCTATTCGCTCTTCAAGTCAGCCCCCGTTGCGCTTCAGTCAACACTTTACGATGACGGCAACTACAACGACGTAAGAAACGTTCCCGCTTCACAGCTCATCGACCAGCACAGGAACGGAAACTCCGTTGCAAAGGGCCATGAGCAGCCTTTCATCTGGGACTACTACACGATGAAGTCCATAAATTCGTTCACCAATATCGAGGACAACGACGGCAATCACTTCATCTATTTCGGAACCGACATGACTCACGACACGCAGCTCCTCTCCGTGCCTTCTTATGAGCCTACGGATACCGTTGACAATACCTCATTCGATAAGTCGCCCAGAGGAACTTCCAGATTCCAGGTAAAGGGCCAGATGGCATGGGTCAAGGACTCAATGGACTTCAGGCATTACCAGTGCGACATGGCAGCTCTTTTAGGAATCGGCAAGTGGCTCGATTATCTGAAGGAGCAGGGTGTTTACGACAATACGAGGATCATCATCGTATCTGACCACGGTTTCCACCTCGAGAACTTCCCTGAACTCATGGAAAGAAACTTCGAGAGGAACCTCGACGGTGAGTCCTACGCGCCTCTCCTCATGGTAAAGGACTTCAACAGCCACGGACGTCTCGTGACAGACAACACATTCATGACGAACGCGGATACTCCTTATCTCGCGACAAAGGACATCATCAGCAATCCGACCAATCCTTATACAGGCAATCCCATAACCGACCAGGGAAAGAAGGACGGCGTCTACATCTACCGTTCTGACCACTGGAACCCCAAGAACAACATGGGATACACCTATTCCGAAGGTGACTGGTTCTACGTCAATCAGGACATCTGGAAGATAGAAAACTGGAAATATCTCGGAACGCGTTAAGATTTTTTTGCAATTTGACCGCGAATTTTCCTTAATATATATATTATAATTTGCTTTATATAGCATAGAGTAATAGAATTAAACGGTTAATTCCTAGGGAGAAATCTTAAAAGCGGCATGCAATTCTTATCCGAGCTTTACGCGCTGATAATCGGACCTATTGAACTGGTATTCGAGATAATCTTCTCGGTGCTTAACAAGCATATCCAGATTTCCGGCGTTAACATCATGCTCCTGAGCCTTGTGTTCAGCCTTATCGTACTGCCTCTTTATATGCGCGCGGATAAGATCCAGGAAGAGGCAAGAGAGAAGGAAGACAAGCTCGGCCCCACGATCAAGCACATCAAGCAGTATTTCAAGGGCGACGAGCGTTTCATGATCCTGCAGACATACTACAGGCAGAATGATTACAGCCCGCTTTCCGTTCTCAAGAGCTCCGTATCTCTCATGCTGCAGATCCCTTTCTTCCTCGCGGCATACAACATGCTTCACGGCAACATGTACCTTGAGGGTGCTTCTTTCGGCCCCATCAGCGATCTCGGTTCTCCAGATGCGCTCATCGCCGCAGGTTCGATCACGATCAACGTTCTTCCTTTCGTAATGACTGCGATCAACCTTCTTTCAGCAGCCGTTTACGCCAACAAGATGCCTTTCAAGTCCAAGGTGCAGCTTTTCATCATGGCTGCGCTCTTCCTGGTACTTCTCTACAATTCACCTTCGGGAATGGTCCTTTACTGGACATGCAACAACCTGTTCTCACTCGTTAAGAACATCGTGATGAAGTTGATCTCGAAGAATAAGAAGCCCGCCAAGGCAGCCAAAGCTGAGAAGAAAGCCAAGGCTGACAAGGGCAGCTACAAGGGGCTTTTCATCTTCTCCTGCATCGCATGCGCTGCTCTTACGGGAATCTACCTCCCGATGACGGTTATCTCCGCTTCACCTGAGGAATTCGTCGACATGCAGACTCTTGCACATCCAGCCATTTATGTTCTTCGCAGTGCCGTCATGGCAACGGGACTTTTCATCATCTGGCCCTCGGTATTCCGCGCAATGGCTTCCAAGTCAGGCAAGAGAATCATCGCATACGTAATGTTCGCTCTTGCCGCAGGCATCATCGTCAACAGCCATCTTTTCGGAAACGACTTCGGCATGATGTCAAACGTTCTCGTATATGACATCACTCCGAGCTACAGCGTTACAACCGGCCTTGTCAGCCTTGCTGCGACAATGGGAGCTGCAGCAGTTGCGGTTCTCGTTGCTAAGTTCGGCAGGAACGTTGCAACAGTCATCGCGCTTTCCATGGCTCTTGTTTTCGCAGGCCTCGGCATCTCCAAGACAGGTGCGGTCAACCGCGGTTATGCCGATGCAAGGAAGGCTGTCACCGATAACGATCCCGAGTTCACTCTTTCCAAGAACGGAAAGAACGTAGTGGTCCTCATGATCGACCGTGCGCTCGGCCCTATGATCCCCTATCTGTTCAACGAGAACCAGTCACTCGGCAAGTCCTTTGACGGCTTCACCTACTATCACAACACAATGTCATACGGCGCTTATACGAACTTCGGAACTCCGGGTCTGTACGGCGGATATGAATATACTCCCGAGAGGATCAACGAGCGTTCCTCCGAGCTCCTTGTCGACAAGCAGAACGAGGCACTCAAGGTAATGCCCGTCATGTTTGCAAAGGAAGGCTTCAAGTCAACGATAGTCAATCCTTCCTATGCAGGCTATAAGTGGAATTCGGATCTTACCGTATTTGACGGCCTTGAGAACGTAAGCGCATACAACACGCTCTTCCGTTATGTTCCCGTTAACTACGGCGAGACATATCAGAAGACCGTAAGGCGCAACCTGTTCTGCTACTCGCTCTATAAGGGTGCCCCCGTGCTTCTGCAGTCTTTCCTTTACGACAGCGGAAGATACAACGAGACATCGGTCACCGACTGGTCCACGGCTCCCCAGGTACAGCGCGGCACATCCATCGCTTACGGCCACAACAAAGAGTTTGAAGCAGAGTATTGGGCAGTCAACTCACTCGACAAGATGACCAAGATCGATGACGGCGACAGCAACAACTACCTGTTCTTCAATTCACGTGTCGCTCACGAGGAGCAGCTCCTCAAGGAACCCGAATATGCACCTGCCGATTACATCGACAACACAAAGTACGACCAGGAGAACAAGAAGAGGTTCAAGGTCAACGGCAAGCTGATGCTCATGCTCGATGTTTACGACTATCAGCACTATCAGGTCAACATGGCAGCTCTCATGGCAGTCGGCAGATGGCTCGACTATCTCAAGGCAAACGGATGCTACGACAACACGAGGATCATCATCGTATCCGATCACGGTTTCTCGCTTTCGAACTTCTCTGACCTTCTGGTAGGCGGCTCACATCAGATCGATGCGGAATGGTTTACGCCTCTGCTGATGGTCAAGGATTTCGGAAGCCACGGCGAGCTTATCCAGTCTGAGGAATTCATGACTAATGCCGACACGCCGTATCTCGCTTCTCAGGGAGTGATCGAAAATCCCGTCAATCCTTTCACGGGAAAGAAGATAACAAACGACGCCAAGCAGGGTGAACAGAAGATACTCTATTCAGGCGACTGGGGCGTCGACAAGAACAACGGATACACCTTCAAACCCGGAGAGTGGTACTCCGTAAAAGACAACATTTGGAAAAAAGCAAACTGGAAATATCTGGGAGGTTATTGATGAAAGCATTAATTCTGAACTCTGGACTCGGCAAGAGAATGGGTACACTCACTAGTGAGCATCCCAAGTGCATGACGGAGCTTTCCGTCGGCGAGACCATCGTGAGCCGTCAGCTGAGGCAGCTCGCTGAAGTCGGCATCACCGACATCGTAATGACCACGGGACCTTTCGTGGACATCCTTGAGGGTTATATCAAGTCGCTTAATCTTGATATCGACATCAAGTTCGTCAATAACCCCATCTATGACAAGACGAACTACATCTATTCGATCTACATGGCAAGGGAGCTCATCAAGGGTGATGATCTCATCCTGATGCACGGCGACCTTGTTTTCGAGAATGCTGTATTAGACGGCATCCTTTCACAGGAATCTGCAATGGCTGTATCTTCAACCATTCCGCTTCCCGAGAAGGACTTCAAGGCTGTCATCAAGGACGGCGAGATCAAGAAAGTCGGCATCGAGTTCTTCGATGACGCTCTCGCAGCTCAGCCCCTCTACAGATTCACAAAGGAAGACTGGGAGACATGGCTCGATTCCATCGTTAAGTTCTGCGAAGAGGGCACCACAGGCTGCTATGCTGAGAACGCTCTCAACGTTGTCACAGACAATACGCACATCATTCCTTACGACGTAAAGGACGGTCTCTGCGGTGAAGTCGACAACCCCGAGGATCTTGCTGTAATGAGCGCAAGACTCGAGGAAGTTAAGTCCAGAAAGGTATATGTCTGCTTCTCAACTGACATCCTTCACTCAGGCCACCTCAATATCCTCAGAAGAGCTGCAAGGCTCGGCCACCTCATGGTAGGCGTAATGAGCGATGAGGCAGTTGCTTCTTACAAGAGATATCCGCTCGTTCCCTGTGAAGAGAGAAAGGCAATGTTCAAGTCCATCAAGAACGTATGGCAGGTCGTTGAGCAGGATTCCTTAAGCTACAAGGACGTCATCGAAAAGTATCACCCTGACATCATCGTTCACGGCGACAACTGGAAGGAAGGCTTCCAGAAGCCGATCAGGGACGAGGTAATCGAGCTCCTTTCCGCATATGGCGGACAGCTTGTTGAGTTCCCTTATTCTTCAGATCCGAAGTACAAGGAAGTTGACGCAAGGAGCAGACTTGAGCTCTCACTCCCTGACAACAGAAGAGGAAGGCTCAGAAAGCTCATCGCAATGAAGGGCCTCGTAACCATGATGGAAGCTCACGACGGTATCTCCGGACTCATCGTTGAGAACACAGTTGTTCACGATGAGACAGGCGCTTCCTACCAGTTCGACGGCATGTGGGTATCCTCACTCTGCGACTCCACCGCAAAGGGTAAGCCCGACATCGAGCTCGTTGACATGACATCAAGATTCAGAACGATCGACGACATCACCGAAGTCACGACAAAGCCGATCATATTCGACGGTGACACCGGCGGACTCACAGAGCACTTCGTTTACACAGTACGTTCACTCGAGAAGCTCGGTGTTTCAGCCGTCATCATCGAGGACAAGAAGGGTCTCAAGAAGAACTCACTCTTCGGTACCGAGGTAAAGCAGACACAGGCTACAATCGAAGAGATGAGCGAGAAGATCGCGGCAGGTAAGAGAGCACAGAAGTCAGCTGACTTCATGATCATCGCACGTATCGAGTCACTCATCCTCGAGCAGGGTATGGACGATGCTCTCACAAGAGCATTCGCTTTCGTCAAGGCCGGCGCTGACGGCATCATGATCCACTCACGCCGCGCTGAACCTGATGAGATCATCGAGTTCATCACGAAGTTCAGGGAGCAGGACAAGATCACACCCATCGTCATCGTTCCCACATCATTCCACTCCGTCAAGGAAGAGGAATGGAAGAAGATCGGCGTTAACGTCGTCATCTACGCTAACCAGCTCATGAGAGCAGAGGTTCCCGCAATGCAGCAGACAGCTGAGGAGATCCTCATCAATCACAGAGCACAGGAAGCAGACGAGCACCTGATGGGATTCAAGCAGATCATCAGACTCATTCCCGATCAGATTTGAGGTTAACTTTTGTGGAACAGTTAGTATTAGACAGCGGAAACAATTATGCCGAGCTGAACGGATATCTCGCAGACAATAACATCTGCAGCATATTCCTCGTCTGCGACAGCGCTTTCGGTTTCCTCAAGATCAAGGATTATTTCGACGAACTCGAGGAAGACGGCATCGAGATCACGAGATTCTCGGACTTCCAGCCGAACCCGCTCTATGAATCGGTTGTTGAAGGCGTAAGGCTCTTCAATGAGTCAGGCGCAAAGCTCATCATCGCAGTAGGCGGCGGCTCAGCCATGGACGTTGCAAAGTGCATCAAGCTCTACAGCAACATGGATCCTACGAAGAACTATCTTGAGCAGGAGATCGTAACCAACGACGTGGTGCTCCTCGCAGTTCCCACAACGGCAGGAACAGGCTCGGAGGCTACGAGATTTGCGGTTATCTACTACGAGGGCAAAAAGCAGAGCGTTGCTGACTATTCGATAATCCCTTCAGTGGTCCTTTTCGATGAGTCGGCTCTCGAGACACTTCCTCTTTATCAGAAGAAGGCTACCGTGCTCGATGCATTCTGCCACGCGATAGAATCCTACTGGTCGGTCAACAGCAATGACGAGAGCAAGGAATATTCGAAGAAGGCCGTAAGCGGCATCCTCGAAAACCTTGACGCTTATCTTGCAAACGACAAGAAGGCAAACCGCGAGATGATGACAGCTGCGCACTTTGCAGGCAAGGCGATCAACATCACACAGACGACTGCGGGCCATGCGATGTGCTACAAAATAACAAGCCTCTACGGTGCAGCCCACGGACACGCTGCAGCTCTTGTCGATACGAAGCTTTTCCCGTACATGGTTGCTCATACGAATGACTGTGTGGATCCCAGGGGAGAGGATTATCTCAAGAAGACATTCGCAGAGATCGCTTCCATGCTCGGATGCTGCAGTGCGGATGAGGCATGCAAAAAGCTCCAGAGCATCTTCGATTCATTGGAACTTGTTGTGCCTGAAGCAAAAGAAGAGGATTACAATGTTCTTAAGACATCTGTAAACCCCGTAAGACTCAAGAACAATCCGGTAAAGCTGACAGAAGAGAACATCGAAGCACTTTACCGTACAATACTGAAATAAAACAAAGGATGACGGACTATGAAAGTTGAAAGCCTGATCGAAATCTTAGGATGTGACTTCTACACGGGAGTCCCGGATTCACAGCTCAAAGCTCTCTGTAACTTCATGATGAGCAAGTACGGTATCGACAGCCACCATCACATGATCGCCGCTAACGAAGGCAACTGTGTGGCTCTGGCTGCAGGTTACCACATGGCGACCGGAAAGGTTCCTGCAGTTTATATGCAGAACTCCGGCGAGGGCAACATCATCAACCCACTTGCTTCTCTCGTAAACGACAAGGTATACGCTATCCCGATGATCTTCATCGTCGGCTGGAGAGGCGAGCCCGGCACAAAGGACGAGCCCCAGCACGTTTACCAGGGCATCGTTACACGCACGCTCCTTGATGACATGGACGTAAAGAATTTCGTCATCACGAAGGAGACGACAGAAGATGAGCTTAAGGCCGCCATGGCTGAGTTCGCACCGATCCTTGCAGCAGGCAAGCAGGTCGCTTTCGTAGTTTCCAAGGGCGCCCTCTCATTCGACGGCAAGGTTGATTACAAGAATTCCTACAGCCTCAACCGTGAGGAAGTCGTAGGACACATCGCAAAGGCTGCAGGCGAGGATCCGATCGTTTCCACGACGGGCAAGATCTCCCGCGAGCTTTTCGAATACAGGACCAACAACGGATTAAGCCACAAGTACGATTTCCTTACGGTAGGATCCATGGGCCACTGCTCATCGATCGCTCTGGGAATTGCGATCAACAAGCCTGATC
Organism: Clostridiales bacterium; assembly: GCA_017509205.1. GTDB lineage: Bacteria > Bacillota > Clostridia > Saccharofermentanales > Saccharofermentanaceae > Saccharofermentans. The sequence continues at coordinate 22,600 of JAFWQF010000080.1, forward strand.
TCAAGGTATGGTGCATCGATGGTGACGGCGCTGCGCTGATGCACATGGGTGCCATGGCTGTCGTAGGCTCCAACAAGCCTTCCAACATGATCCACGTGGTAATCAACAACGGTGCTCACGAGACCGTCGGAGGCATGCCCACGGTTGCATCCGATCCGGCAGTTGACCTTCCCGCCGTTGCAAAGGCTTGCGGTTATCCTTACACCGCATCCGTTGACAATCTTGAAGATCTTGACAGGGAGCTCGCTGCCGCAAAGACACGCGGAACCCTTTCACTCATAGAAGTAAAATGTCAGGTAGGAGCAAGAGAAGACTTAGGCAGGCCTACAACGACCGCGCTTGAGAACAAGAACAATTTCATGGAGTACATCAATGGTTAATCTCAATCTTTACATCGACCCGGGCACGGGTTCCATGCTTTTCACGGTACTTATCGGTGTTTTGAGCGCCGCTGTTTACGGAGCAAGGACTCTGTTCATCAGACTCCGCACGGGCGCAGGCAGAAAGGCTGACAAGAACAAGATCCCTCTCGTTATCTATTCAGACAACAAGAGATACTGGAACACGTTTGAGCCCATCTGCGACGAGCTCGAAAAGCGCGGCCAGGACGCAGTCTTCATGACGGCTTCTCCTGACGACCCGGCTCTTAAGAAAGAGTACAAGCACATCAAGACCGAGTTCATCGGCGAGGGCAACAAGTCCTTCACGAGACTCAACATGCTCAACGCAAGGCTCGTATTCTGCACGACACCGGGCCTCGACGTTCTCCAGTGGAAGAGATCGAGATCAGTTGAGTACTACACTCACATCATGCACGCTCCGAGAGATGCCGCATCCTACAGAATGTTCGAGCTCGACTACTTTGACTCGATCCTTTTCTCAGGCCAGGTACAGATCGACCAGATCAGGGAGCTTGAGGAACTGAGAGGACTCCCTGCAAAGGAACTCACACTCGTCGGCATCCCTTACATGGATGAGATGATGAAGCGCGCACAGGCTCTGCCTCCCGCACCCAAGACAGACAAGACAACAGTACTCCTTGCACCTTCATGGGGTAAGTCATCGCTCCTCGTTAAGTACGGTTCCAATTTCATCAAGAACCTCTTAAAGACAGGCTATCACGTAATCATCAGACCTCACCCGCAGTCATTCACTGCAGATAAGGACGTAATCGAGAAGCTTATGGCTGAGTATCCGAACAGCGATGATCTCGAGTGGAACAGAGACAACGACAACTTCGATGTTCTCAACCGTTCAGACATCATGATCTCCGACTTCTCAGGCGTCATGCTCGACTTCGCTTTCATCTTCAATAAGCCCGTCATTTATGCAGACATCAATTTCGACAAGGGTCAGTACGACTACTACTTCCTCAAGGAAGAACCCTGGTCACTCACCATGCTCCCCAAGATCGGCATGGCTCTCACAATGGAGAACGTTGAGAACGTTAAGGATCTCATTGAAGAGTGCCTTACGAACCCTAAGTTCAAGGAAACACGTGAGCAGGCAAGAGACGAGATCTGGCAGCACAGAGGCGAAGGCGCCGTACGCGTTGCTGATTATCTCTGCAACAAGCTCAAGGAACTTGAGGCTAAGGAAGCTGAAGAGATAAAGGCTGCCGAGTCCAAGGGCAAGAAGAAAAAGGCAAAAGTCGAGGCTGGGGCTAAGGCCTGAGTCAGTTCCCGGGTTTCCAGATGACAGATAAAAATGCACCTGTAACAAGAAAGCAGAGGGTCCTTGGAGTGATCCTCTGCATTCTCATTTTCGCCGTAGTAGGAGTGATCTCATATTTCATATGCAAGCCGATGCTCGAAATGAGCAAGGATCCGGCTGCTTTCCGAGCTTACATTGACGAGCAGGGAATAAAGGGCATCGCAATGCTTATGGCGGCCATGTTCCTGCAGGTCGTTGCGGCCGTCATTCCCGGCGGACCTTTTGAGATCGCCGCAGGATATGCTTTCGGTGTCTGGAAGGGCGCTCTCATCGCGGATGTAGCGATGACGCTGGGCAGCCTTTTCGTATTCCTTATGGTAAGAAGATTCGGCACAAAATTCGCCTGTCTGTTCGTCTCAAAAGAGAAACTCGATTCCGTTAAGTTCTTCCATTCTTCGGCAAGAAGAGACCTTCTGGCATTCGTATTCTTCCTGATACCGGGCACCCCGAAGGACATCTTCACGTATGTCATGGGCTTCACCGACATGAAGATCCCGATGTGGATATTCATCACTTTCGTGGGCAGATTCCCTGCGATCCTTCTTTCCGCGATGAGCGGCGATGCGATCGGCGAGAAGAAGTACACCACGTTCATCATCATGATCATCCTCATTGTCGTCGTCTGCATCGCAGGCAGCATCTTCTATGCCATCTGGAAAAAGAAGCACGACGAGAAGGAAGCAGCTGAAAAAGCCGCTGCCGGAGCTGATACCGAGGACAATACCTGAATAAGTCTCTGTTATCTCCTCTCTTTTTGCTCAAACAGAGGAGCTTACAGGTAATTTTCCGTTATTTTGCCGCTGAGTACCTGTTACCTCCTCTCTTTTTGTTCAAATAGAGGAGCTTGCAGGTACTTTGTTGCTATTTTGCCGCTGAGTATCTGTTATCTCCTCTCTTTTGCATGAAACAGAGGAGCTTACAGGTACTTTATTGCGCGGTTTTCTTGTATAGCGCACAGAGCGGTAAATGAGTTATCCTATAAAAAAGAGACACCTCTGACCACACGGGAGGCATTCATATGGACGCGAAGACATCAAAGATCATAAGCATCGGCAGATCTTTCGGCGCAGGCGGAAAGACCATCGGAAAGATGGTTGCTGAAGCGCTGAACATTCCCTATTACGATTCAGAACTTTTAAAAGAGACCGCGAAGAACTGCGGTCTTTCAGAAAAATATCTCGCGAGCGTGGACGAGAAGGACATCACTGATGCGGCACTCTACATGTCGGTCGGCTTCATGACTCCCACTTATACGTCAGTACGCCAGATAGCGGCAAATGCCCAGAGAGAGGTAATCCAGAAGATAGCTGAAGAAGGCCCCTGCGTCATCGTCGGGCGTCGCGCAAATGAGATTTTAAAAGACAGGAAGAACCTTGTAAGCGTATTTGTAACGGCCTCAGTCGAATACAGGACAAAGAGGATCATGGAGCGCGAAGGCATAGATGAGAAGGCTGCGCGCAAGAAAGTTTTAAGAGCTGACAAGGAAAGAGCCGCATACTACAACCAGTTCGGCGGAGACAGCTGGGGATACGCCTCAACTTACGATCTCTGCATAAACACCGAGACCTTCGGAGATGAGAAGGCTGCCGAACTGATAGTGAAACTCGTTACAAACTGAGATTATTTGCTGATGAAATCCTTGAGGGCGTCGTTTCTCATGACGCTTCCCAAGAACTTGCCCTGGAACGCATCGCAGCCATAGCCTGAAAGTATCTCGAACTGAATTTCCTCGCCAACGCCTGTGGCACAGACCCTGATATCAGTGTCGTGCATGAGGTCTATTGCTGATGCGGTGAGGATCCTGACGTCTGAATTGTTTGCGAGGTCCGATGTGAAATTGCCGTCGAGCTTGAGTACTGATACCGGCAGGAGCGGAATGGCATTGAATGAAGAATATCCGCGGCCAAAGTTGTCGAGTGCAATCCTTACGCCTGTTCCGGCAAGCTCCTCGATGACGGAACGGATGCCTGAAAGCTCCGTGATAAGGCTCTCTTCGGGAAGATCCAGGATTATGTTCTTTATATCGCAGTCAGATGCGGCAACGGTGCTCATGAACGAACGCACGAAGTTCTCTTCCTTGAGCTGGTTTGCGGAAATGTTGACTGACATGGTGAGCTTGGGATTGATCTTGTTGATCTCCGATAATGTGTTCAGCGATTCGAGCATGGAGAACTTTCCGATGCGGCGCATGTAGCCGGTGTTCTCTGCAGCGGCGATGAAGACCTGTGGACTTACGAAGACATCGTCCTTCTCGAATCTCATGAATGCCTCAAAGCCCAGAAGCTCGCGCTCTGAAGAATAGCAGGGCTGGTAGACCATGTAGATGTCGCCGTTCCTGATCGCGTTGTCGAAAACGGCGGTGATGTCATCCTTTGTCATTCCGTCGAAGATATTGTCGCCGCTCAGCATCTGCTCGGACTTTGAAGAAGGTGTGCCGATCATGGCTTCTTCGGCTTTGGTTATGAGCTCACTCGCGTTCCTTGAATCCTGCGGATACATTGCAAAACCGTAGGAGATATTTACGTTCATGGAATCCGAACCTGCTTCAAATGCCCTTGAAGCTTCTCTCGTGAGCTTGTCGGCGTATTTGTTGAGGTCCTTGAGCGGAAGCTTTCTTCTCTCAAGGATCAGGAAGTCGGAATCGACGATCCTTGCAACCATGTCTGAAGGGTCTGCCGCTTCGCGGATCTTGTGGGCCATGTTCTGGATGAAGAGATCCATTGAATTGTGGCCGATCCTTCGGGTTATCATCTCTGAATTGTCGAGTGCGAGATAGATCACGGTGAACGGACTGCATTCGCTGTCAGGAACCCTGGATTCACGCTGCGCATTGATGTCGTCGGCAATGAGACGCGAGATCCTTTCGGTGATCATGTCCCTGCTGGGGAGAGTGGTAAGAGGGTCGAGCGAGGATGCGATGTTGCGTCCGATAGCTTCCGTTACCTCAGTGCTCGAGCCTGATCTTTCGTGGCTTACGATAAGGCTCGTACGCTTGAACATTTCCTCTTCGAGTTCCTTGTTGATTCGCCTGCCGCGCTCTTCACGCTGCTCCTTGGCGATCCTCGTGATCTTGGCAGCGACGCGCGTGATGTAATACTGCATGAGCAGGTTGACCATCATGGTGGTGAAAGCCATAGCTGCGAGGAAAGCGGCATTCTGGTTGCCGAACTTTAAGTACTCATACGTGTGGATGAGACACTGCATGAAGTTGAGAACGAAGGAAATGTAGAAACCGAGTTTTCCGAGGAAAACATTCAGCATGAAGGAAAGCAGCATGAGGGATACGCCGATGAAGAATTTCGTTATCGTGCTGACCATCAGCTGGAGTGCGCACAGAGACAGGAAAAGGAACACGCCCGCGATAAGCACGGTCATGTAAGATGCGCCGGATTTGAAAAAGATCCTGTCTGTTTTTCTATCCATAAAAATATTATGCAGGGAACAGTGCTAATTATGTATTAAATATAAGTTAAATTTCTGGGACATTCTACGCGTCGGCAGCGCCGTCATCGGGTTCTTCGTCACCGTCTTCGTATTCTCCCTCATCGAAATCACCGTCATCTTCATCAGGATCGACATTTTCCGCAGGAGCTGCGGGAGTAGGAAGATCAGCAGGCCTGGGGCTGATCTTAAAGCCGGAAAGATCGACTGAGGGTTTCTCGTTTTTCAGCGTCAGTGTCCATGAAGCCATGACATATCCTTTGTTGTCGGTGTCACAGAGGACCATCGTGTATTCACCGTCTTCAAAGCCTGCGTAAGCGATCTTGAAAACATAATCCTCGTTTCCGGAATCGCGGTCTTCGAAATATGAGTAAGCTATTCCGGCATCATCGGCATCATCTTCGAGGACATAGTTTCCTTTTTCGCAGATGCCGAGCCAGGAATCCTCAGTTAAAGGAATGCTCTTATCGAGAGTGAAGATCAGTTCACCGTCTTCTTCTTTGTAACTGATAAGTTTTGCGTCCTTGCTGTCAGCAGCTTTGCCTGCAGGAACGGACACGTTGTTTCCAGCGCTGCCGTTGCCGTCAGGAGCCTTGCTGCCGCAAGCTGCAAACGACAGGGCCATAGCAAGAACCATAGTTAAAGACAGTATCTTCTTCATGATAAGCACGATTTTAACATCTATTTTTATAATTGTTGATATAATTGTTTTCGTAGCTAAAGTTTTGAAATGGCTGCAACATTATTGTCCGCTCATCTGTATTAAGGGCAGAAGCGGAAGAAAACGGGAGATGTTATGGCATTCGGTTTATCGTTAAGATTTCCGCTTTGGACCTTTTTCTCTGCGCTGTTTGCGCAGGGCAGAAGCGACGGAAATACAGACATAAGACCGGGTTCGGCAGCCGGTGAAGGCGAAGAGACCTTCGAAGGACCGGTTCAGTCCCGCGGCAACATGTCGCAGGATGAGATCGCCGCAATGGCGGAGGAAGTGCTGAACACAATGGGAGACGCGATCTTAAGGCTCGCTTTCTCCTATCTGCATAACAGGGAGGATGCCGAAGACATCCTTCAGGAGACGATGATAAAGCTCGTCACCCAGACTCCGGTCTTCGAGAATGAGAAACACCGAAAGGCGTGGCTCATGACGGTTGCAGCGAACCTGTCGAAAAACAGGATCGAATACAACAAGGTACGTGACACCGCGGAGCTCAACGAAGAGCTTGCCGGTGCAGAGGAAGAAGACAGGAATGTGAGCGATGACCTGTCTGCAATATGGAAAGCTGTCGAGCAGCTGCCCGTAAACCAGCGTGAAGCCATCCACCTGTTCTATCAGGAAGGATACAAGACCGCTGAGATCGCCGAGATCACGGGCCGTGCGGAGGCAACGGTGCGTTCCGACTTAAAGCGCGGACGCGACAAGCTCAAATCTATACTGAAGGAGGCAGACGACTTTGAGTAAGTATAACGACTTCATGAGTCACGTCAGAGTTGACGACGAGATGCATCGCCGTATCATGGACGCTGTCTCCGAGGCTATCAAAGAGAATGCCGGTTCCAAGAATGAAACCGTGAATATCAAAGCTGAAGTTCAGCCTCTGAACAGCAATGCCAAGACCACTGCCGCAAAACCTGCGCGCAGATCGGTGATCCCGCTGATTAGAGGACTTTCGATCGCAGCCGCAGCCGTTCTCGTTGTGGGCGGAGCGATAATGCTGGCTTCAAGATCCGGCGGAACAAAGACCGCCTCAACACAGAGGAATAACTATGAAGCAGCCTTGGAAACAACAGCGGCGGAGCAGATTGACGGCGTATGGGGCATAACCTCAGGCAACTCTTATAACGCGGATAAAAATAAGAAAACTGCGGGAGATGCCGAAACCGGCGGCAAGAAATCGTTAACTGGAAATATGGGAATAAAAGGCACCACGGCCGCAACGGTCGCAGGCGGTGTCGATTCAGATATTCCCCGTGCTGAAAACAAAGAAGAAGACGAAGGTGTCAGGGCGGCAAGTCCTTCGGAAGAGGCAGATACAAAAGATGCCAATGGAGACATCAGGGATTCTCTACCTTTCAAGGTCAAGTCTGTCGAAACCGGGGCATTTACCACGGATATCTCAATGACGGTCTATACCGGCACGAACGGTGAGAAGGCGGTCCTCTTAACCGCTAAAGAAGGCACTGACATCGTGAAGGCATACTATCCTGATTTCGAGGGAATCCCCGCATCGCTCCAGACTGAAGGCGGACAGGAATTCAAGGCTATCGACACGTTCGCAGGAAGAAATGTTCTTGTGAAAAATGCCGGACCTTTCGATGCCGTGACATGGACTAAGAACGGGACAACATACATGCTGGAGTTTAACAGCAAAACCGATGCCCATGTCTTCATTTCCATCATGGACAAGATCTGAACTTTATTAGAAAAAAATCTGCCCTTATAGTGTATAATCTGCTTAATACTAGTCGGGTGCCAGCCGGCTCCCGGAGAAAGGCAGAGTAATAGTATGTTTTGTCCCATTTGTGGTAAAGAAAATCCCGAAGGTTCTACCTTCTGCGCCGGCTGCGGAAAGCCGATCGCAGGTCAGGCAGCACCTGCAGCAGCACCCGTAGCAGCTCCTGTAGCACCTCAGCCCGCTCCGCAGGCTCAGCCTCAGCAGCAGTATGCAGCACCCCAGCAGCAGTATGCTCAGCCGCAGTACGCAGCTCCCCAGGCTCCCGTTGCACCCGCAGCACCTGCCAAGCCTTCTCCGATACTTCCTTTCGGACAGTTCTTCAAGTCACTTCTCACAGCAGCTTTCAAGCCTGTTACCGGCGCTGCTGACGAAGCAAAGAAGTACGATCACATCGGCAATTCACTTATCCTTTCCGCGATCGTTGTCGGTATCCTTACAATCGCAAACTTCCTGCTCTACATCCTCAGAACGACCATCTACAACAGCTGGCCGAGGAATGCAGGTGACACATTCGTAAGGATCCTCAGGAACTTCACTGGTTCACTCTTCGATTACGCGCTCATGACCTTCGGTTTTGCCGGCATAATGCTCGTTATCGGTCTCATCCTCAAGGAAAAGTGGTCTTTCTCAAGACTTCTTGCCATCACCAGCATGGCTGTATTCCCTTCTGAGGCTGTAAGAGTCCTGGTCATCAAGTTCTTCACCACAGTTCCGAGCAATGCAGATACACTCTGGTACTACACGATGCTCAAGTACTTCCCGATCTCTTCAGTACTTTCCGCAGCAGCTACGATCTATGCTTTCATTCTCCTTTATGAGGGAATCACACGCGAGACAAAGCTCGAAGGAAACAAGAAGGGTTTCATCTTTGCCATCGCATGGGTTGCACTCGAATTCGTATCTCACTACATCGGACTTATCTACTGATAACAAACGGAACATCCGTTCACGGGGCTGCTTAAATGCAGCCCCTTTTTTGTGCCCGAATGTTAAATCAGTCTCTGTTTTCGTCTAAAAGTCTCATTTATTTGTTCAAAGTCTCATTTTCAGGCCAGTTTTTTGATTTTGCTTCAAGTCATCAACACATATGGTTTGCGCGATGCTATAGTCCGAATAATGGATATCATACGAAACGAATCATTTATGGAATAATAACTGCAACAAAATCGGAATCCGATCTGTATATAGGGCATGAAAACAAATTCGGAGGAATTCTGAGATGAATAAAGAGATCAGAAAAAAGACCATGGCTGCCGGACTTACGGCACTGCTCCTCATGACGGGCTGCGCAGGAAAGACACCTGTTCAGACAGAACCCTTGAAGAACGATCCTGCAGTAAAAGCAGAGATCAATCTCGATCAGGTTGCAACTCAGAAATTTAATGAGACAAAACTCAATGACGAGTACGGAAGATACAGCTTTGAGATGATGCAGCAGATCGCCTCGAACGCAAAGAAGAATGCCAACGTCATGATATCTCCCGCATCGATCATGATGGCGCTCGACATGTGCGCTGCAGGCGCGAAGGGCGAGACCTTGAAGCAGCTTTCAGATCTTTTCGCGAAAGATACAGATCCGCTCCAGCAGCAGGCTTTCGCATCAGAAATGATGAAGAGGATCAATGCTTCACAGAAGCTCAAATTCACATGCGCCAATGCCGTATGGAGCAACGACAAGCTCCTTGAAGGCAAGGTCAACACCACTTACATCGATTACATAAAGAAGACTTTCGGCGCCGAATTCCAGAACGTCAATTTCGGACCCACGACTCATAATGACATCAATAAGTGGGTGGATGACAAGACGAACCACATGATCCCTCATCTTTTAGACGAACCGCTCGATTCAACCGCAGCAATGGTGCTCGTAAATGCGATCCGTTTTGAGGCACAGTGGAAGAAGGGTTATGAGGATTCCCAGGTAACTAAGATGAAGTTCAGCGGAACGGACGGCGAGACGGATGTTCAGATGATGACGAGCATGGAAGAAGGTTATTTCTCGACCGAGAAGGCCACCGGCTTCATCAAGTACTATGAGGGCGAAGAGTATGCTTTCGTCGCGATTCTTCCAAACGACGCAAAGGCAAACGCAAATGATTTCATGAATTCATTTACTTACGCTGAATATAAGAAATTCATCGCAAGCCGCAGCAACGAGAAAGTAAGATCGCTTATGCCCGAGTTCAAGTCCGATTACGGCTCAGAGCTCAACAAGCAGCTGGTGAATAAGGGCGTAACGGATGCATTCAATCCCGACAAAGCAGACTTTACCGGCATTGCCAAATCCGAAAAGGGCAACATCTACATCTCCAAGGTAATCCACAAGACCCACATCGAGGTTGACCGCAAGGGAACAAAGGCAGCTGCAGCGACCGCAGTCACGATGAAGGTAGCAGGGGTCGCTCCGATGCAGGATGAGCCCAAGGAGGTTATCTGCGACAGACCTTACGTCTATGCGATAGTCGACACGGTGACGATGAATCCGGTCTTTATAGGAACGGTAAACAACGTTAAATGACACTGAAACTTAAGGGGGCTTAGAAAAGCCCCCTTAAAATTTTTCCGAGAGCTGAAAATACCGCGGTTATGCCATTTTTTGTATATTTTTATTTTTTATTAGTTAGGATATAATAACAGCGATAATCTCAAATGGTGGAATGGGCTTGTTATTGAAATGAAAATACTGAGTGTCGCCATACCCTGCTACAACTCACAGGATTATATGGGCAACGCAATCGAGTGTCTCCTTGAAGCAGGAGAAGATATAGACATTATCATCGTCGATGACGGTTCGACTGATGACACTGCACTTATCGCAGATAAATACGCTGAAAAATATCCCGACATAGTACGCGTCGTTCATAAGCCGAACGGCGGACACGGTTCGGCTGTAAACGCCGGCATTGAAAATGCACAGGGACTCTATTTCAAGGTCTTGGACAGTGACGACAGGCTTGATCCTGCAGTTCTTACCGAGGTAATGGATGCCTTAAGGTTCTACAACAAAGAAGAGGCACCTCTTGATATGCTCGTAACCAATTTCGTTTACGACAAGCTTGGAATCCCTGACTGCAAAAAGAAGGTCATGAGCTATGAAGGCGAGATCCCCGAGAAATTCGTATGCTCATGGGAACTCTGCAATTTCGGCAAGGGCGACTACCTGCTGATGCATTCGGTCATCTTCAGGACGCAGCTTCTCAGAGACTGCGGATTAAAGCTTCCCGAGCATACTTTCTACGTAGACAATCTCTATGTTTATGAGCCGCTCCTTAAAGTCGAGCGTATCTATTATCTCAACCGTAATCTCTACTATTATTTCATCGGCCGTGAGGACCAGTCGGTCAACGAGGCCATCATGATCAAGCGTGTAGACCAGCAGCTCAGGGTAAATTACCTGATGCTCGACTACTATCTCGCGAACAGGGATACGATGTGTAAGAACAAGCGCCGCTTCGCTTACATGTACAACTACCTTGAGATCATCACCACCGTTTCGATCGTCCTTCTTATCCTTGACGGAAGCCCCGAGGCTTTGGCTAAGAGAAAGGATCTTCTCGATTATATCTACAAGCGCAGCAAGAGACTCTATGCGAAGTTCAAGCTTGGTGTCTGCGGAACGGTAATGACACTGCCGGGCAAGACGGGAAGATTCGTTGCAGCTGAGTCCTACAAGCTTTTCCAGAAGTTCTACGGATTCAATTAAATCAGCAGATGACTGTCAGTCATCTTACTTCGCGGCCCTTTTTAAGTCTGACTTTGTTGTCGTACATCGCCTTATCAGCGCGTTTGTAAACATCAGTAACAGACTCTCCTTTTTCGTTTAATGCAGTGCCGCAGGCTATTACTACGCCGCCGTTAAGAAGTGCCTCCGCGTTATGATCCTCGATCTTTTTGATGAGCTCATGGATGTTCTCGTAGTCATCACCCTGTGAGATGACACAGAATTCATCGCCGCCGACGCGGAAGACAGGGCTGCGCTTGAAGGTTGTGCAGACGATCCGGCAAGCCTCCCTTATGTACTGGTCTCCTGCCTGATGTCCGAGCTTATCGTTAACATATTTCAAGTCGTTGATGTCGATGATGCTTATTGCAAACCTGGGGTTCTCGGTCTCTTTGACGGCGTACTCAAGACGGGCCTCTGCCTCGAGGTAAGCTCGCTTGTTCCTTACGCCTGTCATCGAATCGATGTTTGCCTGCTGCTGTGCTGCAAACAGACGGCGTGACAAATCTGCTTCCCTGAGGAGATCTTGTGCGCGGACAGCTTTCATTTCTTCGTCCACATCATTGACACCTATTATGAGTACGTTATCGTCATCCAATGCACGGGTAGCTCTCATTCTTACATAGAAAGGTTCGCCTTCCTTAGGCACGCGGTATGTCATCTCGAAGGCTCTTTTCATGTTGATCTGTTCGAGCAGTGTCTCACGCACCATTGCTTTGGAGAACATCTCACGGTCCTCTTCACAGACAAGAGTATTTACTTCGACCTGGCAGGAATCAAAGAACTTGGGTCCGCGTCGTTTCTCAAAGAAGTTTCCGTGGTCATCCGTCCAATAGTTGATATAGTCCTCAGTATCGAGACGCACATAGAAGAGTTCGTCATACCCGTATGACAAAGCCTGGGCAATGTGATTGAAGATAACGGCATCTGCCTTGGCCTTCTCATATTCTTCCTTGGTTGATGCAACCTCACGCCTGACTTGCGCTATCTCAGTCGTATCGATAGCCATTCCAAGCACGCAGATCCTGCCGAATATGTCAGTATACTTAAACTTTGTGGTTTGACGCTGTCTCTTATTTCCGGCTGCATCGCAAATATCCTCAATAAAGGAATATGGTTCGTCCATCGACATGACCATGCGGTCATCCTGAGCATGTCTTTTCGCGATCTCTTCATCAAAAAGATCTGCGTCGGTCAGGCCGACTACCTCTTCGGGGCTTTTCTTGCCTGCATACTCGGCAAAAGCCTGATTGCACGCAAGGTACATGCTTGTTTCCGGCTCTTTGGTAAAAGTCATGGCCGGCATGTTATCAAGCAGAGAAGATATGGTGTTCTTGAGTTCTACAACCTTTTGGCTTTCCTTAAGTTCGAGACGGTATTTTTCTTTCTCGTCATCGATTACATACGACTTGACCAGGCTGGTTCCAAACATATATGCAATGGCGTAAAGAGGAAGATACGGGAACCACAGCTGAACCATAAGAAACAGCGCCATGATAAACCCGAACAAGCTGACAGTGCGGTATCGGAGCTGACGGTCAACATCATGACCGGAAGCCTTGGAATACGCCACGAAGCAGTAAATAGATACAAAGACCAGGATGGCGATCTGTAATGCAAGCAAAATGCTTCGAAGCGGCAGTGCCCGGTAAACGCTTTTTTCATCTACCGTAAACAGGACGGGCGTAAAAATGTTTACGACAGTTGCGAGCGTGATGACCGATGCGACGATGCGGCCTGTAAGCTTTAAAAGTTGGACAAACCTGCCTTTGGCATGGAGAAAGTAAAAAACACTGGCCGTCCATAACAAAACGCCGAAGGCCATGACAACAAAGTAAACGGTAGTGACGGCAAACAGGAGCTGTGGCTGCTTATAGTATTCGACAATTCCCCAGAACAAGTCGACAACATAGTAAGACAGCACAGTAAAAAGAAAACGCCTGTACATCTTCCATGTGTCGGCTTCAAACGATTTGTTGTAATCGATGATGATATTTCTGTTTTCTATGATCAAAACCAGAATGGCTATCAGATCAATTGCAGCGTAATACATAAAATCCTCGTTTCTTGCTATGCGTCCTGATAATTCATTTTAAATATGCACGCATATTAAAGCTTTAAGAAAATATTAACTTTATTTTATAATTTTTCCGCACTTTGTGAAAACAAGACGGGAACAGCGGGTTCGGAGAGCAAAAAAAGAATGCCACGGTAATCCGGAGCATTCCTCTTTGTCTTTTGCTTAAGAACCGTTATCAGTCGTTCTCGTACTCGACAACGAGCTGTGATACGGTCTGCTTTGCGTCGCCGTAGATCATGATGGTGTTGTCCATTGTGAACAGCGGGTTCTCGATGCCGGAGAAACCCGTACCCTGACCTCTCTTGAGGACGAATACCGTGCGTGCCTCGTAAGCGTTTACGATGGGCATTCCGTACAGAGGAGAAGACTCGTCGTTGATGGCAGCAGGGTTAACAACGTCGTTTGCACCGATGACGATGGCAACGTCGACATTGCTCATCTGAGGGTTCATTTCATCGGATGTCTTGAGCTGTTCGTAAGGAACGTTAGCTTCAGCGAGGAGAACGTTCATGTGACCGGGCATACGTCCTGCAACCGGGTGGATGGCAAAGTTGACTTCGCATCCGTTGTCCATGAGAACGTCTGTGAGCTCCTTAACGGCGTGCTGAGCCTGAGCAACAGCCATACCGTAACCGGGGATGATGACTACGTTCTTTGCAGCCTCAAGGATGAGATAAGCATCCTCGACGGACATTGCCTTGGGCTCCTTGTGCTCGCCTGTTGCAGCAGCTGCCTTCTTCTTTGCTGTCTTGAAGAGGAGAGCTGCAAAGGTCTTGTTCATGGCCTTGCACATGATGAGCGTGAGGATGACGCCGGAAGCACCAACGAGGCATCCGGAAACGATGAGGACCGTATTGCTGATAGGGAATCCTGCGAATGCCGCAGCGAGACCAGAGAGAGCATTGAGGAATGAGATGATGACGGGCATGTCACCGCCGCCGATCGTGATAACGAGTGTTACGCCGAGGACGAGGGATGCGAGTGTCGTGATGAGGATTCCTGCGAGGCCAAGGCCTGTTGAAGGTGAAGCAGTGTAGAGGATGATACCGATTACTGCGACAACGAGGATGATGGCATTGAGGATGTTCTTGCCGGGGATTACGATGTTCTTCTTGAACATCTTGAGGCCTGCAAGCTTAGCCCATGCGATAAGTGAACCTGTGAATGCGACTGCACCGATCACGATCGTAAGACCTAATGTGATGGATGTGAAAGCGTCGGTGCTGATCCTGTCGGAACCGCCGCGGAGAGCACAGTACTGGGAGATTGCGACGAGCATTGATGAAAGGCCGCCGAAACCGTTGAAGAGAGCTACGAGCTGAGGCATTCCGGTCATCTCGACCTTCTTTGCCCAGATGAAGCCTACTACTGAACCTGCGATGACTGCGCAGCAGATGATGCCGTAGCCGATGAGACCGCCGTCGATTACGTCCTGTGAGATGAGAACGGAAACGACAGCAACTGCCATACCGATTGAAGAAAGGAGGTTACCCTTACGTGCCGTGTCAGCCTTTCCGAGCTTCTTGATGCCCATGATGAAGAGCACGGCGGAGATCATGTAGAGGATGATGCAGATGAAATCGTCCTTGATAGCGAGGAAATCCATTACTTCTTCTTACCCTCCTTTTTCTTGAACATTGCGAGCATTCTGTCGGTAACGAAGTAGCCGCCGATAACGTTGATCGTTGCGAAGAAGATCGCGATGCCGCCTAAGATCATTCCGAGGACATGGTTGTTTGCGCAGATGGCGCATGCAGCGATGGCACCAACGATGGTGATGCCGGAGATAGCGTTAGTACCGCTCATGAGAGGGGTGTGGAGCTGCGAAGGGACCTTTGAGATCAGTTCGACTCCGAGGTAAGCCGATATGATGAAAACGAATATCAGCAGCATGATGGTCTTGGAATCCATTATTATGCCTCCTTAAATCTTTCGTGGATGATGGCGCCGTCTTTGGTAAGGAGGCAGCCCTTCATGATCTCGTCACCGAGATTGACTTCGAATTCCTTGCTCTCCTTGTTGTAGAAGTGAGTGAGGAAAGCGGAGATGTTGCCGGAGAGCATCTTGGATGCATCCCATGGTACCTGGCGCTGGAGTTCGTCACCCGGGAGAATGACTACGCCGTTATCGGTAATGACTTCCTTGGTGGGATCAGAGCCCTCGACGTTACCGCCGGTGGATACAGCCATGTCGACAACGATCGTGCCGGGCTGCATGCGGTCAAGAACATCCTTCTTGATGAGGACGGGAGCCTTGCGGCCGAAGACCTTAGCCGTTGTGATGACGATGTTGGACTTCTCGCAGACCTTGGCCTGAGCTTCCTGCTGCTTTGCGATCTGCTCGGGTGTGAGCTCTTTTGCGTAGCCCTGAGCCGTCTGGCCCATTTCACCGAGGTCGATCTTAACGAAGTTTGCACCGAGGGACTTAACCTGCTCTTCGACTACCGGACGGGTATCGAAAGCGTCAACTCTTGCACCGAGACGCTTAGCGGTTGCGATGGCCTGAAGACCCGCAACGCCTACGCCGATGACGAATACTCTGGCAGGATTGATGGTACCTGCGGGGGTAACCATCATGGGGAGGATCTTGGGCATTCTTGCAGCTGCATTGAGGACAGCCACATAACCTGCGAGTGATGTCTGGGAAGACTGAACGTCCATCTTCTGGGCGAGAGTCGTTCTCGGGATCATCTCGAGAGATACTGCCTGGATATTGTTCTCTGCGAATTCATGGAGAAGGGCTTTCTCGTTGAAGGGGTCGAGGAAGCTGACATGGAGGGCACCGGCTTTAAGGCCTTTTGCTGTCTCCGGCTTAAGGATCCTGACAACGATCTCGGCATCGTCCAGAGCTTCAGCTTCGCTCTTTACGATCTTAGCGCCGACAGCCTCGTATGCCGCGTCGTCAAATCCGCTCTTAGATCCGGCACCGCTTACGACCGTGAACTCAAATCCCATTCCGGAAAGCTTTTTGATGTCATCCGGTATGAGGGCCACACGTGTCTCGGCAGGCAGGGTTTCCTTGCACACCAAAACTTTCTTCATTTGATTACCCCTCTTGAAACATAAAGTGAGCCTAAATAAATAATTCTTTAGGCGAATAAATTATAAAACATCACCCTGCAATTGCAAAGTGATGTTTTAAGAGGATTTCAACTGTTAAAGTCTCTCAGCTTTTCTTAAACCAGGTGTCCCTGATGTCTTCGTAAGCCTTCTTCGTATCGTCCCTGAAAGCCGTGTAGTCAGCGTAGTTCATCTTTGTTATCTCGGTGTATCTCGAAGGATTGAATGACCTGTCAACGCTGTCGAAGGTGACGGTGAGCTTATAGTCTTCCACGGGTGAGGTGAACTTGTCCGAGAGCTTCTTGAACCTGCCGGATGTCTCGAGGTTCTGCAGTGAGAGCTCATATGTGCCGCCCTTTTTCAGGAGTTTGCCTTCCAGGCTTAAGATCTCCGCATTGGAATCAAGGGTGAGTGTGTATCCGCCGCCCTTTCTGTCCCACTTGAACGAAAGAGCGCATGCAGCCTTTTTGCCGCCGCTGTTCGTAAGGTCGTAAGATGCCGCAAATGAAGCCTTGTAAGCCGTCCTGTCGTTCTGTCTCACATAGTAGGAAACGTCGATCTTGTCGCCCTCGGAGGACTTGAAAGCAAAGGAGATCTCTTCGCTGGTCTTAACGTTCTTTCCGAGATCGAGGCTCATCTCGTATGCGACGCGCGCACCCTTGCTGTTTCTGCCGTCGGTGTCAACGTCGATCCTTGCGATGTGCTTGCCGGAATTGGTGATGTAGATCCAGACGGTCATGTCGCCGTCGTAGTCCTTGACTGAACGCTTGAAGCTGTCGAGCCTGCCGTAGAAATCGTCGACCATGTCGTCGGCGTCCTTGATGCCGTAGTCGGAATTGGAGAAGCTCTTGAGAAGGAATGCTTCAAGATCCCTGTCGTGCTTAGCCGCGGAGACAAACTGTGAGACCGCGTCAGAGAGGGATTTTCTGTCGAAATCGAGCGTGATGACGCTGCAGTTTACCTGCTGGCCGCCCGTTGCGATCCTATCGGAACCCTTGGTGATGCGGGCATTGTCCAGAAGGGAGGAGACGAGGAGCCTCTCATAGTTTCTGAGAAGCTTTGAATAATCTCTTGAAAGCTCTTTGTCGCCCGAAACGGTCTTGTTCAGCCTTAAGAGATATTCGTAAAGGTTCTTGTCGACCTTTATCTTTTCCTCTTCGGTATTCTCGGGATCGAAGATCGATCTCGGAAGGTTGTTCTGAAGTCTCCTGACCGAAATGCCGTAGGCTTTTTTGCCGATCTGGGGCGATTCAAGACTGAAGTCCGTTCCGTTGAAAGCAGTCTTGAAGGTGGCCTGTGTGTCCCTGCCTTCCTTGATCTTTCCCGAAGCTGCGAACCTCATGTGCGAAAAGTCGGTGTAAACCTTCAGCTCTGCATTGGCGTCCCTGCCTGAAACAGGAGCGAGGCTGCCGTTTACGGTTACCGAACCGCCGTTTAAGAGGCGCCTTGTGTAATCGACAAGAGTGATCCCGGATGCATCCCTTACGGTGTTGGCCAGAGCGCTCTCGACCATGCTCCTCGGGTTGCCTGCCGAATTAACGCACAGGATAACTATCAGAAGAAAAACGCAGACAGCTGCTGCACCTGCAATAATACCCTTCTTTTTCATCGTATCTTTCCCCCGGAATATGCGTGAAAATCAAGAAAATTATAACAGATTGTGAAACTGCTTGGGAAAAGCCCCATTATTATATTTTTAATATTAAGGCTGCCGTGCTATAATCCTTTTTGTAAAAAATTCAAAGGGGACCTTTTATGGCACTTTTCGGAAAGAAAAAGCAGGACGAGAATTCAGAGAACAAGAAGCCCGAATCAGCACCTCAGTCCAAGGAGATGGACATAATCCTCCAGGCACGTCAGGAGGAAGAGGAAGCGCGTCAGGCCAGGATCGCGGAGCGTGAGGCCGAGCAGGAGAAATACAAGAGCGAGCTTCAGTCCGACATCGAAAAAGCTTCATCAGCTGCGAAGGAAGTTCTCGGAATGTATCCTGCAAGAACAGGCGAAGAGCGTTTCTTCATGCTCGTTGAGACTCATGTCTATACCGAAATGGAAAACGCCGACGACGAGATCGTAAAGGGTATCCTCCGCGGAAAGATCAGAAAGGGCCAGGAGATCCTCGTTCTTTCAGGTCTCGATTCAATGAACATAGTAACGGTCAACGCAATCCGCAACGACGACCGTGAGGTCATCGAGGAAGCATGCGACGAGATCGTCGAGCTCGAACTTTCGAAGGGTGATTTCAAGGATCCCGATTCCCCGGATGAGCAGAACGAAGCAAGGATCATGACATATGCGGTTCTCACGAACCCGCCTGAAGAGGCAGGCCGTTCCGAAGGCATCAGACTTCCCGCAATGCTCTGCGAATTCTCAAGATTCCCGGGCGATCAGGAATTCTTCGGCCAGCTGATGAATGCCGCAATGACATCCGAGTTTTCAGTTCCCGCAAAGATCGCAGGCGGCAGCTCAAGCCAGAGAAGAGTGTCTTTTGCCGGCATGCGCGGCGAGAATTCAAACGGCAAGCCGATGCTCCCCGCGTTCACTTCAATCAAGGCATTTGAGAAGCACAAGGCCATGCTCGCAAAGGCAGGCGGTTTCAACAGTGCCATCCAGCTCGATTTCTCACAGATCTGCGGTATCGCAAGAGACGAGAATCACGGCGGTGCGGTCATCGATCCGCTCGGCCCCGTAATCTTCGCGCTCCCCAAGGAAGTGCTCGATACGGCAGTTAAGACTGTTCAGTTCCACGCTCTTTTCGGTGAGAACAAGATCGCTGAGACGATCGTTCCCGCAGAGGGACCCAGCCAGCCGCAGCAGAGACTCAGGGAATACAACGTAAACAATCCCGTTAAGCTCGGTGATTACACCTACATCGAGGAAGCGGTAAAGAGATATGCAGGCAAGAGCGCTGACATCGCAAAGCTCTGCATGGTCGTAATTACGGCAAGGGACGATGAGAACGAGAAGTCTTATGTGTGCATTCTCGACTGCCCTCAGGAGAAGTTCAACATGCACTGCAAGGAGATCGAGAGACTTGTAAGGCCTTATCTGAAGACGATCAGCAAGATCCAGTTCCGCCCTTACGACAAGGCGCAGTTCAGCGACGAGTTCTTCTCCAGATATCCCTGGACATACAACAAACTCGGATTCTGATGCGGGATACCCGTGTGTCACTCCGGAGCTGTCCCCGCGGGCAGTACGGTTAACACAGAATCCGTTAAAAATTCACAACTTAAATAAACATTAACTTGTTTCCGCGTGATACAATTTCTGCGGGATAGATCTATATTGCTTATTTTTCTTTATGAGGGCTGGTAATGCTTCAAATTAAAGATATCCGTAAGGAATACAAGACAGGAAATCTTGTACAGAAGGCGCTTGACGGCGTTTCGTTAAATCTGCGCGACAATGAATTCGTGGCGATCCTGGGACCTTCGGGCTCTGGCAAGACCACGCTCTTAAACATCATCGGCGGTCTGGACCGCTACGATTCCGGCGATGTGATAATCAACGGCGTTTCCACGAAGAAATACAGGGACAGGGACTGGGATGCTTACCGCAACCACACGATAGGCTTTGTTTTCCAGAGCTACAATCTGATCCCTCACCAGACGGTCCTCGCAAATGTCGAGCTCGCGCTCACCATATCCGGCATCAGCGGCAAGCAGAGGCGCGAAAAGGCTTTGGCAGCGCTCGATAAGGTCGGCCTCAGGGAGCAGGCCCACAAGAAGCCTAACCAGATGTCAGGCGGCCAGATGCAGCGTGTTGCCATCGCAAGAGCACTGGTAAATGACCCTGATATCCTTTTGGCTGACGAGCCGACAGGCGCGCTCGATTCAGATACCAGCGTACAGGTCATGGACCTGCTTAAGGAAGTCGCCAAGGACAGGCTCGTCGTCATGGTCACCCACAACCCCGAGCTCGCAATGGAATACGCGACCAGGATCGTAAAGGTCAAAGACGGAAAGATCATAGGTGACACCGATCCTTACAAAGTCGAGGAATCGGTTCTCCAGGCTCCGGTACACAGGCGTCTCGGCAAGGCCTCGATGAACTTTTTCACCGCGCTCGCATTAAGCTTCAACAACCTTCTCACCAAGAAAACCAGAACCATTCTGGTTGCTTTTGCAGGCTCGATCGGCATCATCGGCATCGCGCTGATCATGTCGCTTTCAAACGGCGTCAACAAGTATATCGACGACACGGAGAAGAAGACCCTGTCGCAGTACCCGATCCAGATAGAGAAGTCGGCGATCTCGCTGATGCAGCTCATGATGGTCAGCACTGACACCTGGAAACCCGGTGAACCCGGAACGGTCACGGAGGTCCCGAGCGTCAGCCAGATCCTTTCGACGGTCAAGACCAACGACCTCATTTCGCTCAAGAACCATTTCGATACAAAGGCGCCCGAGATCTACGACCTTACGAACGGCATCGAGTACAAGTATTCTCTGCAGCCGCAGATCTTTGACTACGACAGCAAGAGCGGAGACTTCAGGCAGGTCAATCCGAACGAGGACTTCGCATCCATGGGCATGCAGTCTTCGAGCATGTTTACGTCCGCATATTCGATGAACGTCTTTTTCGAGCTGCCTGAGAAAGACGATCTCTACATTAACCAGTACGAGGTCAAGTGCGGAAGATGGCCCGAGAATTCAAACGAGGCTGTTCTCGTACTCAACCAGAGCGGCACCGTCAGCGATTACATCATCTATGTTTTCGGCCTCAGGGACAGAAAAGAACTCGACCGCATGATCACCGACTTTTCGAACGGCAAGAAGGTCTCTTCCGATCAGGAACGCTACACCTGGAAGTACGAAGCTTTCATGGGCAAGATCTTCAAGGTCGTTCCGGCTTATCAGTTCTACAAGTACGACAGTACCCACGACATCTATTCCGACATGAGAAAGGACAAGGACTTCATGAAGCCCGTCCTTAACGAAGCGCGCGAACTCAAGATCGTAGGCATAATCCAGCCCAATGAAGGCGAGGACATCCAGATGCTGAGCTCCGGCATCTATTACGGAAAGAATCTCGTTGAAGAGCTCAGGGCCGTATCAGAGGATGCCGACGTCGTAAAGGCGCAGCTTAAGAACCGTGACGTGAATGTCTTGACCGGCATCAGGTTTGACGAGGAGAACAAGGACTTTGACATGGGCGACATGTTCACGGTCGATGAGGATAAGATGAAGGACGCCTTCAAGTTTGATCAGGACAAGCTCAAGATCGACAAGAAGAAACTGGGTGACCTCGGCAACCTCGATCTTGGCAAGGAACTTGCAAACGTAATGCCCAAGATGTCTTCAAAGGACATGTCGGGTCTGCTGAAAAACATTAAGCTCGAGGTTAACCAGGACGAGCTCGGCAAACTGCTGAACGACGTAATGAACGGCTATCTCAAGTATGCCGCAAAGAACCCCAAAACGAATTATGCCAACATGCCTGAAGCATTCAGGAATTACATGAATTCCGCTGAAGGCAAGGCCTTGATCCGTGAGCAGATAATGAAGATCATCAAGGACAGCATCGGAGACGTATCGCAGAAGGCAGTCAAAAAGGCTGAGACTGCGATCATGGACGGCTTTGCCGAGTATGCCGGCAAGCACGGATGGGATCTTTCGACAGGCAACATTACCCAGTACATGGCGCAGTATCTGAGCTCCGACGAGGGAAGGAAACTCGCGCAGAAGCAGTTCAATTCCGTGACGGACGAGATAATCGGAAACGTAAAGATAACTGACAAGCAGATGTCGGCTTTCGTAAAAGCCCTGATGAACGGTTACCAGAAATATGCAGATACGCATGACGCTCCCGATCCGAAGCTGCTCGCGAAGTCATTTGCCGCATACGCACAGAGCAAGGAAGGTTCCAAGCTCATCACCAACGGTGCGAAAAAGGCCGTGAATACCGATGCGATAATGAAGCAGGTTGCCAAGAACGCCAACTCATATTCCCAGTCGATGGGAAAACAGATGGGCAAGGCCATGGAAGGCATCTTCAAGAAGATCGGTGCCCAGATCGGAAAGAATATCACTACCGCAATGAAGAACACGTTCTCCAATCTCGGAGACGCCTTCCTCTTTGATAAAGACGCGATGGCTGCCGCATTCAAGATGAACATGGACGAGTCCCAGCTCGAGTCGTTCATGGCAGAGATGATGGGCGGCAACACGACTTCAGCCGAATCGAATCTTGCGTCTTTCGGTTACCGTGCAGCTGATGATCTCAGTTCGATAACGATCTACCCGAAGGATTTCGAGAGCAAGGACCAGATCGTCAAGATAATCGAGGACTATAACAAGTCCGTAGAGAATCAGAAGAATGAAGACGATGAAGACAAGGCGATCTCCTATACCGATATCGTCGGCGCGCTCATGAAATCGGTTACCAAGATCGTCAACACGATCTCCTACGTGCTCATTGCATTTGTTGCGATCTCGCTCGTGGTCTCATCCATCATGATCGGCGTTATCACATATATCAGCGTTCTCGAGCGCCGTAAGGAGATAGGCATCCTGCGTGCCATGGGTGCATCGAAGATGAATGTTGCACAGGTGTTCAACGCAGAGACGGTCATCACCGGTTTTCTTGCGGGAATCCTCGGAGTAGGCATTTCGCTGATACTTCTGATACCCGGAAACTATCTGATCCACACGATCGGAGATACTGAAGCGGTTAATGCCGCGCTGCCGCCTCTTGCTGCCTTTGCGCTGATCTTCCTGAGCATCATCCTGACGCTCATCGGAGGCATCATCCCTTCGAAGACGGCATCCAAGCAGGATCCTGTTACTGCCCTCAGGAGCGAGTGATATTTGTTATCCTCGCTTAAGTCCTCTATAACAATGTTAAATTGGAAAAATCAGATCCCGTAGTTCTCTTTTAGCTCGGTCTTGCGCGCATACATGCGGTCATCCGCAAGACGCTCTGCAACTACGAGGCTCGCGCCGCTTCCGCTTTCATAGACTGCCATGCCGCAGGGGATAAGGAGCGGGATCTCGGGCTTCTCGGTCTTGTTATATTCATCGATGTAGTTTTCGAAAAGCTTTAAGGCCTCATTGTAGTTGGCTTCGACATCCTGGCCTGTCATTATGGCCATGAATTCATCGCCGCCGGTCCTGAAGCACCATGTGCCCGGGAAGTTTCCAAAGGTTGCCTTTATCGCGTCAGATGCCGCCACGATGCGTCTGTCGCCTTCGAGGTGGCCGTGTCTGTCGTTTACTTTCTTCAGGTCGTTTACGTCGAACTGGACGATTACGCATGTGCCTGATTCACCGTTCTGAAGAACTTCCTCGCACTCGTTGAATGCCAGACGGTTGGAAAGACCGGTAAGGCCGTCGACTCTCGCAAGCCTGGCCTGGATGTCGGATTCCATGCTCTTGCGGTTTGTTTCGATGAGGGAAGTGGTCTCATAGATCAGAAGGACTATGAAGAAAATGGTAAGTCCGATCCTGGTGGCAGCAGCGGTGTCATCGACCCAGCCGGGCACATAATAGCGGATGACATCTATGATTCCGGTTATGAACAGGATGCCGAAACCGAACAGCATGTAGCGGTACCGGTTGTCCCGTTCCTTGTCGAGTTTCAGCTCACGGATGAACATGAAGACGATGAATCCTATTCCGATGCCGATTATCGTGTGTGCCAGTATCAGCAGATTGTGGAAATCGGTTATTCCGAATATGAGGACTATGAGGCAGAGGATGAAGTTGCCCGTAACGAGCCACAGGATTATCTTTACCAGGTGCGAGTTCAGGTTCTCCGTCATGGCGGCGAAGAAGATCATAGCGGGCGCAGGCAGGAGAACAAGGCAGAAATGTTCCATCAGCCTGATGATGGCAGGGTTGCCCGTTACCAGAAACATTATGTGCGTCCCCGAATGCGTGTATAGCGCGAGTATTATCGTCATCGTGCCGAGGGCGACCGTCTCTATCATCTTGAGAGGCCGCTTGTTCTGGAACATGCCGAAACCGACGAGCAGAACGCCCAGGAACAGTGCAGAGAAGCTTAAGATGAACTTCCAGAAGTTCTTGTACAGGATGCCTTTGAAATACTGGGCACCGCTCTCTGCGTGGAGGCCGCGGAAGGATGTCCATTCGCCTTTGAGTAGTGATTCATACTCGATCGTAAGTCTCTTGGATCCCTCAAACTCCGGAACGTTGACTACGTGGATGTATTCTCCGTAGTACTTGCCGTAGATCCTTAAGAGCTTCGGATGGAAATCGTAGATGAGCATTTCATCAAGATAGATCTTGAATGTGAGATTGTTCGTGGTGAAGCAGAGGTCAGCTCCGTTGAACGTTGACCAGTCGATATCCCTGTACATTGAAATGGTATTTGCCGGATCGAAAACGGGGCTTTCGGGATCAGCCGCCTCATCCTGTCTTACGTTGCCGCTCGCGCCGCCGTTGTAGAACCAGTTATCGGTAACCGGGCGGTTTGGGGTGTAAACATTTCCGTCAGGGATGCTGAATATAAAGAGCAGCCCCAGCAGGACTGTGGCTATAAGGACTATGGCAAGATTGACATAAGCAAATGATTTATTCATTGGCAGTCCGCCTGATCGAAGTTCCCTTTAATTACCCATATAAGTATATCACGCGGCGCACTAACATTCATTGTTGACAAACGGGAATAAAACTGTAAAATTGAAAACGATTTTCAATTTCAAATGGGAGACGATCATGTTGAAGAAGATTATTTCAGCTGTTTTGGGTATGGCTCTCGTATTCAGTGCCGCAGGCTGCTCACAGACTTCACGTACCTCTTCAAAGGACCTGAAGGTTGTATGCGCGACCGCGCCGCTCTACGACTGGACGAAAAACATAACGGAAGGCACTGACAGCACGGACCTTTCGCTCATCATAGGAAACGGCACGGATCTTCATTCATTCCAGCCTTCCGCTTCTGACATCATCTCGATCAAGAGCGCTGACGTGCTCATCTATGTCGGCGGCGAGTCAGACGGATGGATCAGGGACGCTCTCAAGGAAACGGTAAACAAGAACCAGCAGGTAGTCTGCCTTATGGATGTTCTCAAGGACTCGGTCGTAGAAGAGGAAGTCGTTGAAGGCATGCAGGGCGAAGACGAAGAAGAGGGCGAGGGAGAAGAGGAAGGTCCGGAGTACGACGAGCACGTCTGGATGTCCTTGAGGCTCACACGCAAATCCTGCAAGGCGATAGAAGAAGCACTCGAAAAGGTATCTTCAAAAGATGCTGCGAAATACAAGGCAAATCTTGAAAGCTACGATGCAAAACTTTCAGCACTCGACAAACAGTACGAAGAGATGGTGAAAGGCGCAAGGCTCAACACCATGATCGTGCCTGACAGATATCCTTTCAGGTATCTCGCTGAAGACTACAAGCTCAAATACAGCGCAGCATTCGTGGGCTGTTCGGCTGAGACGGAAGCTTCATTCGAGACTGTTAAATTTCTCGCCGACAAGGTTAAAGAGCTTGATCCCAAGGCTGTCCTCATCATCGAAAACTCTGACGGAAAGCTCGCAAAAACAGTTCTTGAAACTGCCGGAAAGAGCGATGTAAAGATCGAGGTGCTTGATTCTATGCAGTCATGCGGCAAGGATCTTGATTATCTTAAGACCATGACGGGCAATCTCGAAAAGCTCAAGGCAGCGCTTTCGTAAGGCAGTTGTTAAAACCGCTGTTTTTGGACTTGAAAACCATTCGGTACCTGTTACCTCCTCTCTTTTGATCAAAACAGAGGAGCTAATAGAGAATATGCCTTGGATTTGGCTTACAGTACCTGTTATCTCCTCTCTTTTTGAAAAAACAGAGGAGCTAATAGAGAATATGCCTTGAATTTGGCTTCCAGTACCTGTTACCTCCTCTCTTTTTGAAAAAACAGAGGAGCTTTTGGAGACTGGATTATGGCGATGATTATATGTTCTTCAGGATGACGGAGTAATTTCCGTCATCTTTCATTTCCATCACCATGTAGGTCCTGGGAGAGCCGCCCCTCGGAAGTGAGATGCTGCCGGGATTTAATACCCTGATGCCGGCCTGGGCATAGGGATCTGCTTCTTTATAGCACTTGGAATAGGAGTCTACCGCGTCACCCCAGTTGTCATAGGGCACGTGAGTGTGACCGAAAAGAGCAATGTCGCATTCGTTGGTCGCCGCCTCAATGCAAAGCCCCGTGAGGTCGTAATTCACGTATTCATTGTGTCCGTGGCAGCAGTAGAATCTGTGGCCTTTGAGCGGGAAGACCGCCCTGTCTCTGAGTTCTTCCGAGCCTGAATATCTGTCGCAGTTGCCCTTTATGAAAACGCACGGGGTCTTGGGCGCGCCGGCCCACAAGGCGACTGTTCTTTCCGCGTCTTCTATGTCGCCTAAATGGATGAGCATGTCAGGCTTTTCGCGGTCTATCGCGATCTTCAGGTTGCCGTTCATGCGGTGCGAATCACTGACAATAAGTATCTTCATAAGAAATAGTAATCTACATCCCAGCCCGGAATGCAAGGGGTATGGCGCATGAAGAGACGGTAGTCATCTCTTATCGCAAAGACTTTTTCGGGTATCTCGAAAAGATCCGCGCTCTTGTGATAGCACGCGATCTTCATCTGCGGCTTGAGGCTGGTGATGGTGTTCTTTGCGCCTTCGATGGCCTCAATCTCGCTGCCTTCCACATCGAACTTTATGAATCCCGCAATCTTACTGTCTTCAAAAGAATCGACGGTGACTTTGGCAATCTCGCGGCCGGTATTTACAGCGGCAGCTCTCGTTCCTCTGCCTCTCGAGGCGGTGATCATGGCGGTGCCGCAGGTATCTGAAATGAGCGCGTTCACGCAGGTAACGGGGAGCGCAAGAGAGTCTGCACATTCAGTAAGCTTCTTATATGAATGGCGTTCGGGTTCGACTGCCGTTGCAGAAGAAAACTCAGGGAACATATTAGTAAAGCGAAGGATCGTGTCGCCTCTGTAGGCGCCCAGATCGATGAACGAGCTTCCCTTTTCGAACGGTCCCAGTATGCCGTCTGCTTCATCGGGCGTGACTTCGCAGTCACGCAGATATTCAAGACGGCCTGAAAGCTTGTAATTTACTAGATCCCTGAAGCACTTTTTTGAAGTTTCGTCAGCGAGTCTTGAATAGACATCCGCGAGACGGTCTTCGTTTGCCTTTACGAATTCCATGTCAAAGACTTCGCCGCCGCAGACGGGAACGTCAGGCGCGTAGAGCTCGTGTTTTTCTTCTATGGAATATACATACGAGAGAACATCCGGAAGGGGAGAGCCGAATGCGACGAGAACAATGAAATCTGAAAGACGGGATGAGACATTTTCAAAAGATTCAACATTAAAGCCTCTGAATACGCGGCCTTCCCTTACGAAGCCGGGGCTCGCGAAAATGCCTGAAACAAGGTGTCCCAGAGAGCGCTTTTCGAGTTCGTCGATTATCTTGTCGGCACCGTCGCCGGTTCCGTAGATGACGAGAGGTCTTTGCTGTTCGTTAAGATAAGACCACAGATCTTTTGTTATTTCACAGAATTCCATTGCATGAAATATACCATATCCTGAAGGCTTATCAGAGGAGTTTGCAAAATTCCTGAAACGGGGTGCAACATTTGCCGGTGCTATACTGTATTTAGTGTGTAAGCTCAATCACAAATGGAGGAATTAGATATGAAATCCAAGAAAATTGCATTGATAATCATTGCGGCGTTTACTTCGCTGTCTATGTTCGCGGGATGTGCAAAAGCTGCAGACACACAGGAAGCCAGGCAAACAGTTGCCGCATATTATGGAGAAGCCGAGAGCGCAGACAGTGACGGCGCGTGGGCCGATGAATCCAATATGGCAAAAGGAAAGGCAACCCTGGGAGTCAACTCGGGATCGCAATCAGCATCCAAGAGGACTATCACCGCTGAAACAACTGCTGCAGCACCGGCTGAAGCAGGCACGGGAAATCAGGGCTCTAACCAGTCACAGTCGCAGACGAATGTCGATCCCGAAAAGGGAAGACTCCTTATCAGGACAGTTACGATGGCTGCAGAAACCAAGGAGTTCGAAAGCGCGCGCCAGTCTATTGAGGACAAGGTAAAGGAGCTCGGCGGCTACATCGAGAATTCCGGCGTAAGCGGAACAGGCAAGACAGGAAGTCTCAGAAGAGCAAATTTCAGGATCAGGGTTCCCGCTGACAAACTCGACGAGCTTATCTCCACCGTAGGCTCAGGCTGCACGGTTACAAGCACAAGCGAGAGCACATCTGACGTTACTCTCAACTATGTTGACACAAAGGCAAAGCTCGAATCTCTCAGAGTTGAGCAGAAGCAGCTCACGGAACTCTTAAGCCAGGCCAAGGACCTTGATTCCATCATCGTTCTTCAGGACAGACTTACACAGATCAGATATCAGATCGAAAGCGCAGAGTCCACGCTCCGTGTTCTCGAGAACCAGGTTTCATACTCAACACTTACCCTCAACATCAGGGAAGTCATGGAGATCAAGCCTCAGGAAGAACCTCATGTTGAGTCATACGGTGAGAAGGTCTCAAGAACATTCAAGGAATCACTCCATAACATCGGCGAGTTCTTCAAGGGTCTCTTCCTCGTACTCGTTGCAGTATCACCGGTAATCGTTCCCATGATCGTAATCACGGTAGTCGCACTTGTGATCGTACTCAGCGTAGTTAAGAAGAAGAGAAAGAAGAGAGCAGCTGAGATCGCTGAAAAGGAAGCTCAGTATCGCGCAAGGCTTCAGGCACAGGCAAATGCACAGGCTCCTGTACAGGCACAGCCCAAGACCGAAGAAAAGAAAGACGAAGAGAAGAAGTAATCAGTTTTTGAAAAGCTTAACTGAATAATCACACTCGGCTGCGAAGCTCTCCCACTTCAAGGGATCTCCGCAGCCGATTTCATCATAGACCGCGCAGGTCAGAAAACCGCCGTTTCTGGCACCTGATGCGGCAGCTGCCACGTCATCATAGACGAGCGTCTGGGAAGGTGTTATTGAACCGCCCATGGCATTCACGTAATTCAGTACTTTTATGAAGATGTCCGGTGAAGATTTGTCGATCTTTTCACCGACGTCTTCGAGCGTAATGACCGCATCGAACATCTGAAGGATGTTGTTGCTGACAAGCGCTGAAACCGCGTTGTTTCTTGTAAGCGCAGTTGCAACGCCCAGCTTGAAGCCGAGCTTTTTCGCTTCTTCAAGATAGGGAAGAACGTTGGGTTTTAACTTAACCTCGTTCTTGTAAAAACCGATGACCATCTTGTCCCATTCGGCGATTATCTCTTCAGGAGACAAAGGTATCCTGTATCTCTGCTGTGTATAAGCGGCCGCTTTGTCTATCGAGGCGCGCTTTACGAAGTCGGTGTAATCAGGCGTTACCTCATATCCGTAACGGCCCAGAAAATCTATGTCGACCTCGTTCCATACGTTCATGGAATCAAGGAGCGTGCCGTCCAGATCAAAGATCAGGAGCTTTACGCCTTTGGTCTTGAGTTCTTTGAGAGAAGGATAATCAGACATCAGTGCATGAAATCGAGCTTGCCCTTAAGGTTTGCGAGGGCAGCCTCTTTCTTCTCCTGGAATGTCTTCTTGTTGTTCTCGATGAGATTGTTTCCGTATGAATCGATGGATACGATCAAAGGTCCGAACTTCTCGGCCTTGAGCTTCCACATTGCCTCAGGCATGCCGAGGTCGAGCCATTCAACGCCTTCTACGTCAACGCATTCCTCAGCTGCGACTACGGCGCATCCGCCCGGGAAGATCGTATGGATCGCACAGTTGTCGATGCATCCCTGAGTCGTCTTGGGACCCATTCCGCCCTTGCCGATGATGATCTTCGCGCCCGTGGCCTTGAGGAATTCAGCCTGCGCCTTTTCCATTCTCATGGAAGTAGTGGGGCCTACGCTGATTACCTTGTACTTGTCGGGCTCACCCTCGGCAGAGATCTTTTTCATGATCGGGCCCGCGTGGAAGATGGCCTTGCCCTTGAGGTCAACGGGTGATTCCTTACCGCCTACGACGACCCTGATGTGTACGTCGTCACGGCCTGTGGTGATGTCGCCCGTGAGATAGATTACGTCGCCGATATGTACCTTCCTGATGTCTTCGTCAGACACGGGAGTTGTGAAATAGAATGTGCTCATAAAGTGACTCCTTTGTGTGTGAAGAAATCATAGGTGAAGTCGGGATTGATCCTGATGCCGGCCCTTCTGTGAGCCCAGCATGCTGTCGAAAGTCCCATTGCAAGCGTAGCGGGATGTCTTGAAGCCTGTTCGATGTTAACGCCCATGACTGAGAGCTTTCCGCCGAATCCGCCGGGACCGAGGCCGATGGAGTTGAGGCCATCCTCGAAATCCTTTTCCATCTGTGCGGCCTTGGGATTCTCATTGTGTGATCCGACCGGGCGGAGCAGAGCCTTCTTGGAAAGCTTTGCTGCAACTTCAGCGGAGCCTGCGATGCCGATGCCTACGAGGCAGGGAGGGCAGGCATTTACGCCGTATGTGGTCATCTGGTCAAAGACTGCTTTTGCGATGCCGTCGTAACCTTCGATGGGCATGAGTACTTTAGCCATGCCGGGGAGTGAGCATCCTCCGCCTGCCATGTAGAAATACAGTTCGAGTTGGTCGCTCCCCTGAACGAGTTCCCAGTCGATCCAGGGTACCTTATGTCCAACGTTGTTTCCTGTGTTTACCTCATCGAAAACCTCGACTGCGTTGTGTCTTAAAGGTGCCCTTACGGTTGCCTTCTTGACTGCGTCAACGAGTGCAGGTTCGATTTCATCGAGGTAGGGGAACTTTGTTCCGACTCTCGCGAAGAACTGGGGGATACCCGTATCCTGGCATGAAGGTCTGCCGAGCTTGTCAGCCATCTCCATGTTCTTTTTCATTACATCATATATCTCGGGAGCAAAGCCTTCGTTCTCGGTCTCGGCCATTTCGGAAAGCCTTTTGCGGACATCGTCCGGAAGGTGTCCCGCGGCATGGCAGATAAAAGAAGAGACGAGTTCTGAAAGGCGCTCTTCTGAAGCTTTATCGTATGACATTGAGTTATCCTCCGTGGATTATTTCGTACCTATTATAGCAACAGCGGCAGGATGTTGTGGGGGTGTAATTCGTAAAAGAATTTTTCTATAATTAAATGTAACGAAAAGCGACTGCCTGATGACTAAGAGGGAGGTGACGTGATGAAGAGCCTGCTTATGAAAAGAGCCGAATATGAGTGCGGTGTCTGGATCAAGAACTGCACTGCATCTGATGCGCCGCGTCTGGCTTCCGAAGTCTATCCCGCCGACGTAAAGATCGATGAGGACGTTAACTGGTCAGGCGATCCGCTTAATCTCACGCTCGATTATTACCGCCCGTTCAATGTCGAAAGTTCTAAGGAATGCTTCCTCCTGATACACGGCGGAGCATTTGTCTACGGAACTAAGGTCCTGGATAAATGTTTCGGCATGCATCTTGCAAGGAACTCCGGCATCCCCGTTGCCAACATGGATTACACGCTGATGCCCAAGGCAGGTCTTTCAAAGATCCTATGCCAGATCTTCAGCTGCATGAATTTCCTGACCGCAAAATACGGAATAGAAAAATTCCATCTTACCGGTGATTCCGCAGGCGGATATTTAGCGCTCCTTTCTGCTCTGGCGGCAAGGAACAGCCATATCGCACACGATCTCTGGATATTCGAAAAGCTTAAGGGACAGGTTGTCTCGACAAGCCCTGTATGCGGCGGTTTCAGGCAGCATCCCAAGGGTTTCCCGGGAATATTTTTCGAGGAGAATGCCACGGGCAGCTCAAAGGACAAAAAGAAACTTCCCGATTATGTTTACGATCTGACGAAGATCGCGGGACACGACACGGATCTGAAGGTCTGCCTCATAACAGGTGAGGATGATTTCCTTCGTGAAGACAACAGGGTAATGAAAGATTTCTTCAAAGAGCCTCTGTTCTACGATGCGCTCAATGAAGGCGAGCTTCACATGCACCATGTTTTCCCGATAGCGCATCCCGAGTGGCCGCAGTCGCAGAAGGCGATACAGCTCATCTCGGATAATGCGACGAGAAGGCTCTGATCTCAGGCCTTATTGGTCTTTGTCTTTACGTGAGTTTGGTCGTAAGTCTTGTTTATAAGCTTTGAGATTGGCTTATAAACAAAGAACGTTACAAAGCCTACAACTGTTCCTTTGATCAGATTGAAAGGCACGAATACCGCAAGAAGAAGTGAAACAGTATCCTTTACGAGCGGATTTACCTTTGCGCTCATTGCAATGACCTGTTCGATCGGTAAGCTGAATGCCTTCGCATAGAAGGGAAGATTGATGAAATAGTTTACCGGAACGGATGCAGCAGAAAGAACGACAGTTGCAATTACCATTGAAATTGCAGCGCCCTTCTTTGTGCGGACTTTGCGGTAGATGAGTCCGGCAGTCAGAACGAATATTGAACCTGTCAGGAAGTTTGAAAGCTCGCCGACACCCATCGTTCCTGAAGCAGGGAGATGGAGAAGGTTCTTGATCAGTTCGATCACGACACCCCAGACAGGGCCCAGAGCGAATGTTCCGATCAGTACCGGGATCTCAGAGAAATCGAACTTGAGAAAATCCGGGAACGGCAGGAGCAGCAATGAAGGTGCTACCTCGAGATACATGAGAATGGCTGCCATTGCGGAAAGAATTGCACATGATGCAATGCGGCGGATCATGATCTTGCGCGCAACGCGGGAATCCGCCTTAACGGCTAACTGGGTTTCAGACATAGAAAATACACTTCCTCTCATCCGGACTTTACCGTCGGCCGCAGAATCTCACTGCGTCAATCCTGCATTCAAGTTAATTTACAGGACTTGCGGACTTCCCTACCCAAGGGTCACCGCCGGTCGGAGAATCGCACTCCGCCTTGGACGGCTTAATTATACGCTGAAGAAGTGGTTTGTAAAGAGCTTAGATCAGTCTTCCTGAAATTCGTCTTTCGGCTTGTTGTAGAAGATCTTGTCAACGAACGCGAAGCATACGAGCAGGCCGTGGCTGAAGAACTTGAAGCACTTGTAACCCAAAGCTCTTCCGGCAGCGGAATCCTGGCCTCCGTCAGGATTTTCGATGACAAGCCTGTCGAAATTCGTCTCCTTCATGTCACTGCCGAGGATGCTGCCGAGCGTGGAGTGCTCATCGTTCTCGATTATCGTGAATTCGAGCTTGCTGACCATGCCGCAGAATTCGCTCCAGGGCTGCGTCGAAAAAGACATGTGGACATCGGTTCCGGAGATCGCGGGTTCCCTTGTTATCGTGAACCTGACTCTGCCGTTGCCCATTCTCTTGAGCTTGAGATTATAAACGCTGTCACTGTGATTGGAGACGAAGGACTCGATCGGGTCGGTCGCAAATTCGGTGAAGACGTCTCTCCAGCGGTCGAACGGATGCGCGTAATCGCGGTCCATGAGCAGGTCGACCCTGGCCTTTGCGAGCTCTTCGCGGATGGATGCCTGGACCTTTTTGTCGCCGTATTCATAGGCCTTTTCGATCCTCTTATTGATCGCGTAGTCAGCTTCGAGCATGACCGCATAACGCCTGATGCGCTGGTTCGGGAGTTCGGCAAGAGCCTTTCCCAGCCTTAACGCACAGTCGGCAAAGTCACAACCAAGGTCGCCGTTCTCGAAATAGAACTTGGTCTCGTCGTAGAGCTTGATGTAAGTCTGGAACGCGAGCGGCGGATTGGGGAGTACGTACTGTCCCTTCATGAACATGTCCGCGATCTTGTATTTGGCCTCGACTATGTTGAAGTTGGAAGCGACCGAGAAATAGAAGAAGGCCTTCTCGTAATCGGGCTTTCCGTCGATCCTTCCGTAATAGTAGATGTATCCCAGGGTGTTTGCGGCATAGCCGAAACTGAACTTGCGCCAGAGAACTTCAAGGAGCTTTGCGGACAGGGCGAAGTCGCACTTGTAGACCGCGTTGCCTCCATAGCAGCCGTAAGCCTTGGCCTTGAGAGCCTCAAATACCTGCTTCTCGCAGAGGTCATCGGTGAACATCCTAAAGAGCGCCTTTATGTCATCGGGCGCGTCATTGAGCAGGAGGTTATTGTCCCAGTGATTGATGAAAGCCGTCTTCTGAGGGACGGTGTATCTTCTCTCGGTAACGGGAAGATCCTTGTCCTCGAGGAACAGGTCGATCATGTTTATCATGGAATCGAGATCCAAGTAGCGCGAAAGCGGAAGAGGCTTGTAGAGCTTCTTGTCGAGATCTGAATGAGCTATTACTGCGAGGATCGTGACCAGAACATCATCCTCGTTCATGGGCAGCGACGGAACTTCGATCGCGGTCATCGCATCGGGATCGGGTCCGAAAAGGTCGTCTAAGCACAGATTGTGGAAGAAATAGACGATCACCGGATACCACCAGTCGAAGATGAAGTCATCGAGCGGAACGTTGTCTTCTTCAAAATGGGTGAGGGCAGTCCTTAAGTCCTCGAGCTGCATCGGATAATCGACCTCGCACTGGACGTCGAATCCGTCAGTGGGGTATGCGTCGTCAGCGGTGCCGCCCACCAGCTCGAACCAGCCTATGTCATAGCGGCAGAAGTCTATAAGCTTCTGCTGGGTGACGAATATGTAAGGCTTGCTCTTGTTCTTGCTCATTTACCGCTATGTAAAGCAGAGATCTGCTTTCTCCTAAATAAATTATAGAGCGTATTTTAACATATGACACAGATGATTGTCGGACAAGATTTCCGGCATATGTCGAAATGACTATTGTTTATTCGACCGGAACAATTTATAGTATTTACGCTTATTGCAAGAATAAAGTTCAGGAGAAAAGTCATGCTGGAACTTCAGAATATATGCTTTCACGCCGATGACAAGGACATCCTCAAGAACATAAACCTTAAGATCGACGACAAGTTCGTCGCGATCACCGGT
Source organism: Clostridiales bacterium (assembly GCA_017509205.1). Taxonomy (GTDB): domain Bacteria; phylum Bacillota; class Clostridia; order Saccharofermentanales; family Saccharofermentanaceae; genus Saccharofermentans. The sequence continues at coordinate 57,942 of JAFWQF010000080.1, forward strand.
CCCAACGGAAGCGGAAAATCAACACTTTTAAAGGTCATCATGGGCATAATCACGCCCACTTCGGGAAGGATCATCTTCGATGGCCAAGACATCACCGACCTCCCGATCTACGAGCGCGCGAACATGGGCATCAGCTTTGCCTTCCAGACGCCCGTAAGATTTAAGGGCATCCGCGTAAGGGACATTCTCTCGATCGCTGAAGGCAAAGAGGTCAAGATGGGAACCTATCTTAGGGCCGTAGGTCTTTGTCCCAAGGATTACTTAGACCGCGAGATCAATGACACGCTTTCGGGCGGTGAGATGAAGAGAATAGAGATCGCGACCGCTGCCGCAAGAGGCGGAAAGATGAGCCTTTTCGACGAGCCTGAGGCCGGAATCGACCTCTGGAGCTTCCAGAACCTCATCCAGGTCTTCGAAAACTTAAGAGACGTAACCAACGGCAACATCATGATCATCTCTCACCAGGAGAGGATCCTTGAGATCTCCGACAAGATCATCTATCTCAAGGATGGCGTCGTCGACAGGTACGATGACAGCGCAAAGATCATGGAAGAACTCGGCATGACGCATCACGTCAACCGCAAGGGATGCCTGATCGCCGGAGCACAGGGGGTACACTGCAATGGATGATCTCGAGAAAAGGATCTTAAAGGATATCGCGGAGCTCGATTCGCTCCCGGTCGGAGCTTTCAACATAAGGAACAACGGCGCGAGTGAGGCAAGGAACTCGACCGCGAACATCGACATCGAATCGCGTGAGGACGGCCAGGGCATCAACATCTATGTCAAGGACGGCACGAAGAACGAGTCCTGCCACATCCCGGTCATCATCAGCAAGTCCGGCCACAAGGAGACCGTTTACAACGAATTCTTCATCGGCGAGAACTGCGACGTCACGATCGTTGCGGGCTGCGGCATCAGCAACTGCGGCGGACATGACAGCCAGCACGACGGCGTTCATTCCTTCCATGTCGGAAAGAACTCACGCGTCAAATACGTCGAAAAGCATTACGGCGAGGGCACCGGAACCGGCAAGAGGCTCATGAACCCCACGACTGAAGTAGAGCTCATGGAAGGCGCTACCATGGACATGGACACTTCCCAGATCGCCGGAATCAACGATACACGCCGCATCACGAAGGCTACGGTTGGCCCCGGCGCGACACTTCTGCTGCATGACAAGATCCTCACGAATCTTGACCAGACCGCAGCAGCCGAGATGATCATCTCATTAGACGGCGATGACTCAAAGTGCGACATCGTAAGCCGCGGCGTTGCAAAAGACAATTCAAAGCAGGATGTCATCATCGACATCTCAGGCAATGCAAAGTGCAGCGGCCATGCCGAGTGCGACTCCATCATCATGGACCACGGCATCATCATTGCAACGCCTAAGCTTGCAGCCACCAATGTTGACGCTTCACTGATCCATGAGGCCGCCATCGGAAAGATTGCGGGCGAGCAGATCACAAAGCTCATGACTCTCGGCCTCAACGAGCAGCAGGCTGAGCAGAAGATCATAGAAGGGTTCCTCAGATAAGCAATGCCTGAAAAGAAACCCAAGATCGGCCTCGTTCTGGAAGGCGGCGGAATGAAATGCGCGTACGGTGCGGGCATTCTTGACTGCTTTCTCGAGGCAGGGATCGAATTCGATTACTGCATAGGAGTTTCCGCAGGCTCCGGAAACGGCATGAGCTTCTTGGCAAAACAGCACGGAAGAAACCTGAGGTTTTATACGGAGCACACGAGCGATCCAAGATATTTCGGCCTTAAGCCTCTCATCGACGAGGGCGGGATATTCGGGATCGGATACATCTATAACGAGCTTTCGACGTCAATTGGAAAAGACCCGCTGGACTATGAGACGTTTGCCGCCAATCCCTGTGATTTCGAAGTCGTGGCGACCGATGCCGCGACGGGCAAAGCTGTATATTTTCAGAAATCCGACATCGAAAAAGACGACTACAGGGTCATCATGTGCTCGGCGTGTCTGCCTGCGGTCAGTAAGCCCGTGCAGTTCAGGGGCAGATACTATTTCGACGGCGGCGTCGCTGATTCCATTCCCTGTGACAGGGCTTTCGAAAAGGGATGCGACAAGATAGTCGTCATCACATCCAAGCCCAGGGATTTTTTCAAAGAACCCGAGAGCTTCAAAGCGGCATACACCAAGGTCCTCAAGGACTGGCCCGAAACGATAAAGGCAGTGGACAACAGGCATCTGACTTACCGCGAGGCGCAGAGGAAGATGTTCGGTTATGAGGCAAGGGGAACCGCGTTCCTATACTGCATGAGCAGGCCGATCAGGTCCTCGACTTACAACATGAACAGGAACACCGCGCAGGAGATGTACGATCTGGGCCGCAGGGACTATGTTTCCTCGCTTTCAGACCTGCAGAAATTTCTCAAAGTTTAATTACAATTCATCCCGTTTGTGATAACATTGGATGTATACCTTTCAGGCATTTTTATTACATCGGGAGAGTTACCATGGGACTTAATTTCCGCAAATCCATCACACTTCTTAAAGGCGTAAAGCTTAACCTCAGCAAGTCTGGTCCGTCACTTTCATTCGGAAGATCAGGACTTCGCCAGTCCATCAACCTCAAGGGACAGGCACGCACTTCCGTGGGCATTCCCGGTACGGGCATTTACTATACAAAGAGCACCAACGTTAAGACACTTGCCAAGAAGGGCAAGGAGAAGCTCGATGAGCTGACTTCCAAGAAGAAGGGCAAGGGTGAGGAGCAGGCAGCTCTTCCCGCAGCAGCAGGCGCTGCAGCAACCGCAAAGGGCGCAAAGACAACAAAGGCAGCACCCGCAGTCAATCCCGATCTCGAGAAGAACCAGCAGCTCGTTGCAGAGTTTGAGGAGAGGATCGAAGCGGTCAAGTCAGTACACAAGCAGAGCGACGGATACATCGACTGGGAACTCATCAAGAAGGGCGCAGGCAACAACAAGGAGCTCATTCCTTTCGCTGAGAGCGTTCTCGAGGGCAACATCGATTCCTACTTCAAGGTCATTGCAGAGGCAGGTCCGTTTGACGATCTTCTCGAATACGGTTCATCTTTCGAGGTCGGCACAGACGATCCTTCAATGCTCGAGATCGAGTTCCGCGTAATGAGCGATCAGGTAATCCCTGAGAACAAGCTCTCCCTCAAGGCTGACGGATCTCTCGTCGAGAAGCCTTTCACAAAGACAGAATACTATGAACTCGTTCAGGACTACGTTGCGAGCACGATCCTCCGTGTTGCACGCGACTCCTTCGCACTTCTCCCGATCCAGAAGGTCATCATCCACGCGGTAGATTTCAAGCTCAACACAGCTACCGGAAATGAGGACGAGATCACCATCGTTTCAGTCAAGATCAAGCGTGACGCGCTCATGACCATCAACTTTGAGAGGATCGATCCTTCTGACTGTCTCGGAGGCTTTGAGATCAACGAGAAGTTCAAGAAGACCAGCGGTTATGCTCCCGTAGACAGGCTTCTCCCTGATTAACGCAATATTAAGTAACTGATAACTTTTAACAAATTGAGGTTCGTTTCAATTGTGATAAACAGGACCGCATATTAGAATAACCTTAACTATTACGGGCAGTTTAAGAGGTGACTGATGGTAAGACGCAAGCGGGTCGCGATACTTGTCGGTCAGGGTGACGAGTATTATCAGGCCGAATTCATCTGCGGTTTTGAGAAGCAGGCTTTCAGCTTTGACTGGGACGTCTGCGTCTTTTCCATGTACCAGAAGTACCAGAGCAGCACCGCGCGTGAGCAGGGCGAAGCTTCGATATTCTCCCTCGTTCCCTATGAAGACTTTGACGGCATAATCCTCATGCTCGATACCATCCAGACGCCGGGTCTTGCGGACGCTGTGGAGGAAGCCGCTCATAAGAGAGCAAAGTGTCCCGTTATCTCAGTAGACAAAAAGAGCAAGTATTTCCATTCGATCTTCCCGGATCACTATAAAGGCGTGAAGTATCTTGTAAGCCACCTCATCGAGAAGCACGGCTTCAAGGACATCGCTTTCCTGACAGGCAAGGCATGGCATCCCTATTCCAAGCAGAGGATGCAGGCCTATAAGGATGCGATGGCTGAGCACGGCCTGACGATACAACCAAACCGCCAGTTCTACGGTGATTTCTGGTATACGAGCGGTGAGAACCTGGGCGACCGTCTTGCCAGGAACAGGGACGATCTGCCAGAAGCCATCGCATGTGCCAATGACTGCATGGCAATAGGTGTCTGCAAGGGCCTTACCCAAAACGGCATCAGAGTCCCCGAGGACATCGCTGTAGTAGGATACGATTCAAACGAGGAAGGCCGTCTTTCTCCCGTTCCGATCACTTCCGTGAGGCTCCCCGCCGCGGAATTCGGAAAATATGCCGCCGAAGCGATATCTGCAATGTCCGAAGGCAAAGAACCCGAACCGTTCTCTTCACCGGTAATCGAGTTCACGGGCAAGAGCTGCGGATGCGAGATGGATCCGAAGGACCTGGCTCCTGCACTCCGCCCGGTATGGGATACCAACATTTCGAGCAACAGTGTTTTTTCGAACTTCAACCATTTAGAAGACGATATCCTTTCAAAGAGCGATCTTTACGGCGTCGTCAGCACGCTTTTCACATATGTATACCAGTTAAGGGAATTCGAGAGCTTCAGTCTCTGCATCAATGACGCATGGGACCACTACGGAACGAATGCCGAAGAGAGCGTTTTGGACGACGGTTCCGTAATTCCGAGGACCGATTCCAGCGAAAAGCACATTGGTCCTGATTTCCTCGCGGATCCCGGAAAGTTCTTCCCTATGAAGATGGCGGAAGTCATGAGCTGCAGGCCCGAAAAGCTTAACCGTGACAGGATCTCCCTTGAAAGCTTCTTTGACAGGGACAGCCTCATTCCGAGGCTCGATGAGGACAGGCCTTCTCCTGAGGCATTCATTTTCACGCCCCTGCATTTCGATCACAGATGCTACGGATATGCTGTGATCTCGTTTACTGAGCCTTCCTCTTACAAGGAGAACTACAGGATCTGGCTCAGAGGCGTAATGAGAGGCCTTGAGACGTTAAGACGCGAGATCGTCCTGAAGAGGAAGAATGAGATCCTCGAATCCAATCTCATCAGAGACCCGCTGACAGGTCTGTATAATTACAGAGGCTTTAACCAGAAGGCCGAAGGAATTCTTGCCATGTACATGGGCAAGAAGATCACGACGATCGGTGCGGTTGCCGCTGACCTGAGAAACCTTGCTGACATAAATTCCAAAGACGGCAGACTTGCAGGCGACAAGGCGATCATCCACCTCGGAAGGTTCATGCAGGAAGCATTCCCGGAAGGCTATGTTTTCTCGTTCGGAAACGGCGAGATCATCGTCATCGACAACCTGACGGATGACAGCAAGAAGAGAGTGGAGGAGGCCGTTGCCGGCGTCCGCGAAAAGCTGTCCGCGTATACCACATATCAGAACTACAGCGTGCCGCTCGACATCTATTTCGGATATGCCGAAGGAAAGCCTGAAGACAGGAACGATTTCGAGAGGATCGCGAGCATCGCGGTAACCAACAAGAACGCATACAAGCTCCGCATCAGAAGCCTAGGAGAGAATACCTCCGAAGTGGACAACAAGAAGCAGGCTGACCTGGTCAATGAGATCCTTGACCAGAACAAGATCAACTATCACTTCCAGCCGATCGTTGACGCTCACACCGGTGACATCTTTGCTTACGAGGCGCTGATGAGAGCCGATGTAACCCCGTACATCCAGCCGCCCGTCGTGCTCAAATACGCAGGCCTTTTCGGAAGGCTTTACGACGTTGAGGCAGCCACGTTCAGGAACATCCTCAATATCATCGACACCAGGACGGATGAATTTGCTGAAGGCTCAAAGGTCTTTATCAACAGCATTCCCGGACAGCACCTGAAGGGTGATGACTTGGAAAACCTCGTTACCATGACCAAGCGTCTCGGCAACAGGATCGTTGTTGAATTCACGGAGCAGGATGAGATCGCCGGGGATGAGCTCGCATATCTGAAAAAGAGTTACAGCGACATGGGCGTCGACATCGCGATCGACGACTACGGAACCGGATATTCAAACGTCAGCAACCTGTTGAACTACATGCCGAAATACCTCAAGATCGACAGATCCCTCATCTCGGAGATCCAGACATCCACGCAGAAACAGCACTTCGTCAGGGAGATCATATCCTTCTCACACGAGAACGGCATTCAGGTCCTTGCAGAAGGCGTTGAGACACAGGAAGAATTGGCCGCTTCGATCCACCTGGGCGTCGATCTGATCCAGGGATACTATACCGCCAGACCTTCCGCCAAGATCGTCAGTGAGATCGATACGGGCATCAGGGATGAGATCCTCAGGTATAACCGCCTTGAAAAAGACGAGCACAACAAGAGCGTCTACGTTGCGGGCAGGGAGGCGAGAGTCCAGCTTCAGAGCCTTATCTCCGGCGATACCAAGAGCATCAGGGTCACCAACGGCGAGGTTACTTTCAGAGACATCACGATCACGGGCATTCCCGGAGTCACATCATCGATCTGCCTGAACATCGATGACGGTTACAGCGGACGCATAATGCTCGAGAACGTTTACTTCTCAGGCAAGGACAGGAAAGCTGCGGTCGTCATTGGTGAGAACTGCGACATAACGCTCGTTCTCAAGGGTGAGAACATCATGGACGGCGGAGGCATCCTCGTGCCCGAGACTTCAAAACTCGTAATCGAGGGCGACGGCAACCTTAACATTACGGTCAACGACATCGAGGCTTTCGGCATCGGCAACGGTCCGAGCGCAAAGGCCGGAAGCATTACCTTCGATCAGGACGGAACGGTCGAAGTCTCTCTCAATGCTTCAAGAGGCATATGCATCGGAGGCGGCTTCGGAGCTGATCTCACGTTCAAGAGGGGAAGGTATTTCCTCAAGATGTCCGGCCAGCAGGGTATCGGCATCGGTACGATCACCGGTGATTTCGCGCCTGTCGTTACCAACTGCCTGATCAACCTTTCATCCAACATGATGACCTCTGTCGGCATCGGTTCGCTGGAAGGCAATCTGGACATGAAGATAGAGCATATCGCGTTCATCTCTGATTCCAGGGGCAATGACGTTTCGGTTTTCGGAAACATCAGAAGAGGCAAATCGAAGATCAACATCTACAGCGTCACTCTTCAGAGCAAGTTCAGCGCGTCGAACGGCATAATGTTCGGTTCGCTCGACTGTTCGCCTTCTGACATTCATCTTGAATATTCGACGGTAAGGGCTGAATGCGACGGACGTCAGGTCTCGCTGTTCAGAGGAACCCAGACGAGTTCCGTGCTTTCGCTCACCGAATGCAGCATCGACGGAAAGATCGAATCTTCCGAGAAGCCCCCGCTCGATCTTGATGCAATGGATTTCAAGCACAGCAAAGTCGGTGTCATGATCGACATCAACGGCGAGGCGAAATACCGTAATTCCTACTGAGTTTTAATATCAATCCTTGAGATCGATGAAGACCGGACAGTGATCCGATCCCATTACGTCGCTCATCATGTTGGATTCTTTGATATCAGGGAGAAGTCCTTTGGTAGCGAAGAAATAGTCTATCCTCCAGCCTACATTCCTTGATCTTGCTGCTGTCTTGTAAGACCACCAGGTGTAGCATTCCGGCTTGTCGGGATAGAGCATCCTGAAAGTGTCAGTAAGGCCTGCTTCCGCGAAATGGTCCATGTAGACGCGCTCCTCGGGAAGGAAGCCTGATATCTTTGAATTTGCCTTGGGGTTGGAAAGGTCGATCTCTTTATGTGCGGTGTTAACGTCGCCGCAGCAGATGACCTCGCGTCCCTTTGATTCCAATTCTCTTACGCGGTCAAGGAAGCAGTCGTAGAACCTGAGCTTGAACTTGACGAAATCGTCGCCCCTTCCGCCGTTTGGGAAGTAGATGTTGAACAGTACGAATTTGCCGAAATCCGCGCAGATCGTTCTTCCTTCGTGATCGAACTCATCCGTTCCGAGGCCGAACGTGACGTCTTTGGGCTCGATCCTTGAATAGAGCGCGGTGCCGGAATAGCCCTTGCGCTCAGCGGAATAAAACCAGCTCTTGTAGCCTTCGAGTTCCGTTATCTCAGGCCCTAGCTGATCGATCTGGGCCTTGGTCTCCTGAATGCCGATGATGTCGGCGTTCATTGCCTTTACGGAATCCGCAAAGCCTTTTCCCGCCACTGCCCTGATGCCGTTTACATTCCAGCTTACTATTCTCATATGATGCCTCGTGTTCTATAATTTATGCGTGTATTTTACCCTAAAAAGAGAGGCGCACCAACAGTGGCAAAACTGCTCGTGACAGTATCAGGCGGAACGGTCTCATCGTCAGTCAGAGACGGTCTTGTAATGCTCGAAAATGAGTCTCCTGCAGCTTCCTATCTTAAGAAAAAGGCGGCGGAGATAGAATTCATAGCGCCCGCGAACTACTCATCCGAAAACGCGCGACCCGAGGATTACAGAGACGTTCTCAAGGCCGTGTCGGAGGCTGCCTCAAAGAGCCGTCCTGACGGCATCCTGATCCTTCACGGAACCGATACTATGGCATATTTTGCACAGCTTGCGGTAAGGGCTCTGAGCCACATGGGTATCCCTTTCGTGATCACGGGCTCGAAGATCCCGCCTGACAGCGAAGGAACGGATGCTTTCAAGAACATAGATTATGCCGTGGAGCAGGTCACCGGAGGCAGCAGCGGTGTTGTCTTTACGACGCACGACGGCATTCAGACGATAATTCCTGCAGGCAAGGTCACGTCTCCTGATATCTACGGGGATTACGGCATCTGGCCTGACAGCGCTGATACTGATTTTGCTTCTGACAAGTACAAAGAGGCGGCAGAAGCGTTTTTCGCCGCTGAAAAGCTCCACAGGATACAGGTCATACCGGCCGCGCCAACGCCCGGAATCCTCGATGAAGGATTCGACACGGTGCTCATCACCTGCCACCATTCGGGAACCGCTGACGTCAAGCTCGTTCCCAAGGTCAGGAAATGGCACGCAAAGGGCATCAGGTGTTTCATGGCCCCGGTTCCCAGGAATTCAAACATCTACGAAAGCCGCGCAATGCTCGAGGCGGCAGGATGCATCGCCCTGCCCGGAATGCCTCCCGAAGGCGCGTGGGCGCAGGCTCTCATCACATGAACAAAGGCCGCTGCCTTGAAAATCCCCCTTCGATAGACGGAAGTTTCGGCGGAAGCCAGATGTGGGTTTCCGAAAAGCTCATGCAGGAATGCGGCTGCGGCATCATTGCAGGACTCGATGCTGTTTTGAGATATGAGGGTCTGGCTGAACTATCCAGGGAAGAATACCTTAAGAGGTTTGACGAGGCGGCCCGCTATATCAGACCGATCGTTCTTTCGCGCGATCCCGAAAAACCGAAGAGCTTCGGGGTGAGCACGGCGGGCTTTAAAAGAGGCATCAGGAAATATGCTGCTTCACGCGGCCTTGGCATCAGGGTCAAGGGCTTTATCTTCGATTACGAGAACAAGGTCAGGCATTATCTTTCTTTGGGAGTGCCTGTTGCCGCGCTTATCGCGGCTCCCCTGAAGAACGTCACCCTGGTCAACTGCAACGGGGCCGGCAGCAGCATAGGTTTTCACTGGGTCACATGCACCGGGATAGACGATAAGCACCTTGAGGTGTCATCCTGGGGCGGAAAGCACACGATAGAGCTGACGGATCTCGACAGGGCCTCCGCGGGAGTCAGGTTTTACGCGGTGCTTCCTTTGAAATTGCAAGAAAGTCCCTGATGTAATAATATTATTTAGTTTAGAAAGCGTTTGGAGGAATTCTTCATGAATGAGGAAATTGCAGCAAAGATAAAGAAGATGCTCGTTGAGAGACTCAGGATCCCTGAGGATGAGCTTGAATATGATTCAGAACTCTTCGGAGAGGACATAGGACTTGATTCCATCGATTCCATCGAGATCATCGTAGGTCTCGAGGATCTGTTCGGAGTTGACATGTCCGGTTCCGGCAAAGAGAACTTCCAGTCCATCAGGACACTTACCCAGTACGTAGAAGAACATAAAGAGGACTGATATGTCTGACAGCATCAAAAGATGTGTCGTTACGGGCCTTGGCCTCGTATGCGCGTTAGGTGACGATGCCGCTTCATGTGCGGCATCTGCTTTTTCAGGAAAGAGCGGTATCGAAGACGTTAAGTCCTTCGGCACCGCAACCTGCTATTCGCACAAGGGAGCTGAAGTGGCTCTCACCGATGAGGAGCTCTGCAGCGAAAAGTACGACAGAACGACTCTGCTCTGCATAAAGGCGGCAGGCGAAGCCCTCGCTGATTCAGGCCTGGACCTCGAAAAGGAAGACCGCAGGAAGATCGGCGTCATCCTCGGCACCTGCATCGGCGGCGCAGCAAGCATCGACAAATACTATACGGACAGCTTTGAGGGCAAAGAGACTTGTAAGGATGACATCCTGAGGATGCCTGCTTCCGCCATCGCAAACAACGTCGCGGGCCATTTCGGTCTGGACGGCATCACGGCAAACATCGTAAACGCATGTGCTGCAGGCACGATGAGCCTCGCTGGCGCATGTGACATGATCAGGTCCGGCAAGGCAGACGTCTTTGTCGCCGGTGGCTGCGACAGCTTTTCATCGCTCGCATACGCGGGATTCCATGCGCTTCACGCACTGTCTGAAGACGCGTGCTCACCCTTTAATCACAGCAACGGCATCACGATCGGCGAAGGCTCGGGCGTTCTCATTATAGAGAGCTACGAGCACGCAGTTGCAAGAGACGCAAAGATCTACTGCGACGTTCTTGGTGCAGGCGTAAGCTCTGACGCTTACCACATCACGGCTCCGAGACCTGACGGTGAAGGACAGATGAGCGCGATCAGACGCGCGGCCTACAACTCGGGTGTTGATCTTTCGGAGATCGATTACATAAACGCACACGGAACGGGCACTTCCAAGAACGATGAGGCGGAATTCCTCTCGCTCAAGACGCTTTTCGGAAACAGGCCCGAACTGGCAGTAAGCTCCACGAAGTCGATGAACGGACACTGCTTAGGTGCCGCAGGATCGATCGAGGCGGTGCTGACCATCGAGGCAATGAAGCGCGGAGAAGTTCCTCCCACGATCGGTTACAGCGCGGAGGACATTGAAGCCCTCAAGGAGAAGTCCGGCGGGATCGGTTTCGTCGCAAACGAAAAGCAGGCAAAAGAGCTTAATGTCTGCATGTCTAACTCTTTCGCGTTCGGAGGCAACAACGCGAGCATCGTTTTCTCTAAGGAGCCGCGTGATGTAAAGGGCATCAGCAATACCGCCCCGATCTACATCACCGGTGTCGGCAAGGTTACGGGCACAAAAGATGAAGGAGCTTCAGATTACAGGGCCGACGTAAGCCCCGAAGTATTCAAAAAGCATGAGGTAAAGTCCGCGTTCCTCAGAAAGCTCGACAGGTTCAGCGACCTTGTCCTCCTGAGCGGAATAGAGGCACTTTCTGATGCAGGCATAAAAGTAGATGACACCAATGCTGACGATATCGGAATCGTCATCGGAACTTCAGACGGCCCCATCACGGAGATCGTCAATTTCCAGAAGCTCGTCATCGAGAAGGGAATCGAGAACGGAAGCGCGTTTATGTTCCCCAACACCGTATATAACGCGGCAGGCGGATACCTCTCGATCTTCACGGGCATCAGGGGCTACAACATAACGATTGCAAACGGTTTCCAGGCGGGTCTTCAGAGCGTCATGTACGCATGTGATGCGATCCGCAGGGGAGACGAGAACATAATGCTCGCAACAGGCGCAGACGAGCTGACCGATATCGAGCATGATCTCTATGAGAACGCGGGATATCTGGGAGACGGCGTAGTGCTTGGCGAAGGCGCAGTCACGCTGATCCTTGAGTCCGCAGAAAGCGCTGCTAAACGCGGAAGCAAGAAGTATGCGCAGATAGCAGGTTATGCCACGGCAAGACATTCCGTTCCTTACGGGATCGCAGGCGGAACCGGCGAAGCACTCGTCAGGGCCATTGAAGAGGCGATCGCCGATGCGGGCATTTCAGCAGAAGACATTTCCGTGCTCTACGGATTCGCGAACGGTCTCAAGCCGCTCGATGACATCCTCGGAGATGCTGTTTCGAAGATCTGGAAGAACGGCATTGAGATAAGGAACGTCAGGGAAGATTCCGGCGAGGCAAGGGCGGCTTCAGCAGCTCTTTCACTTGCTCGCGCGGCAGAAGACATGAAAGATTCCGGAAGTGAATACATGATGGCGGTAAGCTTCGGCGCAGGCGGAATCTATTCCGCGGCAGTCCTCAAGAAAGCATAAACGGAGAGACAAAGATGGGTAAGACGGCACTGGTAACGGGCGCTTCACGCGGCATCGGCAAAGCGATCGCCTTAAGACTCGCAAAAGACGGCTACGACATAGCGGTCAACTACAACAGCAATCAGGAAGCGGCGGAAAAGACCGCTGAAGAGATAGCAGGACTCGGCGTCACGGCAAAGATCTACAAGGCCGACACATCGAAGATCGATGAGGTCAAGGCGATGTTCAAGGAGATCAGGAAGGATTTCGGCGGTCTTGATGTTCTCGTAAACAACGCGGGCGTTGTAGATGACGCTTATCTTCTTATGGTCAATCAGGCTTCGCTCGAAAAGAGTCTCGCGATCAACATCCAGGGTTACATCAACTGCGCCCAGCAGGCGGCACTTCGCATGGCGGGAGCCGGAAAAGGAGTTATCATCAATGTCTCATCGGTAAGCTCTGTTATCGCGGTAGAGGGTCAGACCGTTTACAGCGCCACCAAGGGTGCCGTAAACTCCATGACCGCAACGATGGCCAAGGAGCTCGCTCCGCGCGGGATCCGCGTAAATGCGGTCGCTCCGGGATTCATCGGAACGGACATGCTCAAGTCCATCCCTGAAGACCTCGCGGAAAAATACATCGAATCGATCCCCATGAAGAAGTTTGGAACGGCTGAGGACGTTGCAAATGTCGTCTCAAGCCTTTGCTCGGACGGTTTCTCATACATGACAGGCCAGGTCCTGATCCTTGACGGAGGACTGTCGCTCTGACAGATACTTTAATGAAGATACTTATATTAAACGGCAGCCCCAAATGTGACAGAAGCAACACGATAAGGATTGCGAACGCTTTTACCGAAGGATTCCCCGAAGGAACCGAAGTAAAGAAGATCGATCTTTACGAAAAGGACATCAGGCCCTGCAAAGGGTGCTTTTCGTGCTGGAAGAGCAAGGAGGGCACATGTGTCATAAAGGACGACATGCCTGAGATCATCGCCGCCATCAGGGAAGCTGACATAATTATCGAGAGCTATCCGCTCTATTTCTACGGAATGCCTTCGCAGATGAAGGCCATGACCGACAGATGCCTTCAGCTCGTAATGCCTTACATGGGCGACAAGAGCGAGTCTGAGACCACTTTCAACGAAATGCGCGATCCGGAGATGCGCGAAAAGAAGATGGTCCTCATCAGCTCATGCGGCTATGTAGAGACAGAGCCCGTCTATCCCGCGCTCCTTGCGCAGTACGACCTGATCTGCGGAAAGGGCAACTACACCGCGATCCTCTGCCCCGAGGGCGAGATCTTCGTTACCGGCAAGGCAAAGCGCCAGCAGGACGTTTACCTTGAGAGCATCAGGGCGGCAGGCGCTGAATACGCGGCAAACTTCTGCCTTTCAGACGAGACGCTCCGCAAGATCGCGATCCCGATGCTGTCGCCTTTGAGCTTCAGCACGATCACCAAGGCTCACTGGAAAGACGGCCACTGGACCGAGAGGGATCTCGAGATCTGAATTTTCCGTCCCCTGTTATGTCCTATCTTTTCACTAAAACAGAGGACCAAACAGAGGATATTGTCCGATTTTGGTTGAAATCCCCTGTTAAGTCCTCACTTTTCGTCAAAACGGAGGACCAAACAGGGGACGAGTATCATTTTTCCTTTATAAATTTGACATTATTCTTTATCACGGATATACTTTGACAATCAAACTATTGGTTTGTCAAAGTATTTTCACGGAAGGAAATCCAAATGACCGGAAAAATTATCGGTTTAGGTTCATACCTGCCCGCCAAGGTTTTATCCAATGACGATCTTTCCAAGATCGTTGAGACGAACGACGAGTGGATCACCGAGAGAACGGGAATCAAGGAGAGAAGGATATCAGATCCTCTGACCGACAAGCCCTCTCAGATGGTAGTCAAAGCAGCCCGTCAGGCTGTAGAAGACGCCGGGATCGACCCGAAAGACATCGATCTCATCATTACCGCAACGACAACGTCGGATCTCATGTTCCCGACGCTTTCATGCGTTATCCACAAGGAACTCGGCGTAAGCGAGGAGTGCGGAACGTTCGATGTTAACTCCGCATGCCCCGGCTGGATCGCCGCATATAACGCTGCCCAGGGCTTTATTCAGACCTGCAATGCAAAGCTCGCTCTCATTGCGGGAGTTGAATGCACATCCAACTTCGTAAACTGGGAAGACAGAGGCCAGTGCATCCTTTTCGGTGACGGCGCAGGTGCTGCCGTCTTAAGGGCTGAGGAAGGCAAGCCGAACCAGTTCATCATGAGATCATCCGGCAGGAGAATGAACTTCCTGCACTGCGACAACGCAAGACAGCCCGCACGTATGAACGAGGAAGGTTTTGAGGACCTCACCAAGTTCAACATGGACGGCCGCGAGGTATTCAAGTTTGCGATTACGGAAGTCCCGAAGATCATCAGGGACCTTTCCGCTAAATATGAATTTGCGCTTGAAGATATTGACTGGTTCGTTCTGCATCAGGCGAACGCAAGGATCATCGAGGCAACTGCCAAGAAGCTCAAAGTGAGCCTGGATAAGTTCCCGATGAACATCATGCATACGGGAAACACATCTTCCGCGAGCATTCCGGTGCTTCTCAAGGAGATGAAGGACAAGGGACAGCTCGAAAGAGGCATGAAGATCGTTTTTGCGAGCTTCGGAGGCGGCCTCACTTGGGATGCCAACTATATTGAATACTGATCTTGGCAAAGGAGATTGATCATGACCAGAATTACGGATCTTATCGGAATCAAGTACCCCATCTTCCAGGGCGGAATGGCATGGGTCGCAGACTGGCATATCGCTGCAGCAGTTTCTGAAGCAGGTGGACTCGGCATCATCGGTGTCGGCGGCGCTGACGAGAACTGGCTCCGCGAACAGATCAAGTTATGCCGTGAGGCTACTAACAAGCCGTTCGGCGTAAACCTCATGCTCATGAATCCCAGAGCACCCGAGATTGCAAAGGTAATCGCAGAGGAGAAGGTTAAGGTCGTTACGACCGGCGCAGGTTCTCCGGAAAAATACATGGAGATGTGGAAGGAAGCAGGAATTATCGTCGTTCCCGTTACTGCAGGCGTTGCTCTTGCAAAGAGAATGGAGCAGTGCGGTGCTGACGCCGTGATCGCTGAGGGCACAGAGTCCGGCGGACACATCGGCGAAGCTACGACGATGACACTCGTTCCCCAGGTAGTTGACGCTGTTTCCATCCCCGTCATAGCAGCAGGCGGTATCGCAGACGGCAGAGGCGTTGCAGCGGCATTTATGCTCGGTGCTGAAGGCGTTCAGTGCGGTACCGTTTTCTGCGCATGTGATGAGGTCAACGTTCACCCGAACTACAAGGACATGGTCGTCAGGGCAAAGGACAACTCCACAAGAGTTACGGGCAGATCCTACGGTCATCCCGTAAGACAGATCAGAAACGCTCTTTCCAACAAGTATCTTGAGATGGAGCAGAGCGGCGTAACCTTCGAAGAACTCGAGGGACTCACGGTAGGAAGTCTCCGCAAGGCAGTCGTTGAAGGCGACACCAAGCAGGGCACTTTCATGGCAGGACAGATCGCAGGTCTCATTAAGGAGGTCAGACCTGCAAAGGTCATCATCGAATCAATGTTCGAAGAGGCTGACAAACTCCTTGGAAGGAAGATTGAAGCATAATGAAGATCGCATTTTGTTATCCGGGACAGGGTGTCCAGCAGGTAGGAATGGCCGAGGCTTTCGTAAAGTCTGACGCACGTTACCAGGAGATGGTCGACGCTGCTTCAAAGGCTTCAGGCATCGACATGAACAAGCTCCTTTTCGAACCCAACGAAGACATCAACATCACTGAAAATACGCAGCCCGCGCTTGTTACCGCATGCTGCATCATCACAGAAGCTCTTCTTAAGGCAGGCGTTAAGCCTGAAGTCACAGCAGGTCTTTCACTCGGTGAATACTGCAGCCTTTATGTTGCAGGCGCCCTGAACTTTGAGGATGCCGTAAGGCTCACGAGGATCAGGGGAAGGCTAATGTCTTCAGAGGTTCCCGCAGGCGAAGGCTCCATGGCTGCGATCATCGGTCTTAAGCAGGAAGAAGTTGAGAGCGTTACCAACACGATCGAAAACGTATGGCCCGCAAACTTCAACTGCCCCGGACAGATCGTCATCACGGGCAAGAAGGAAGCCGTAAGAGAGGCTATGCCCAAGCTCGAGGAAGCAGGCGCAGTCAAGGTTGTTGAACTCAACGTTTCAGGACCTTTCCATTCACCTCTTCTCAAGGGAGCAGGCGAAAAGCTCGGCAAGGAACTTGAAAACGTTGAACTCGGCGATCTTAAGATCCCTTATTTCGCAAACGCAAATGCTTCGAAGATCACAGACAAAGCTCAGATCAAGGATCTTCTCAAGGAGCAGGTATATAGCCCCGTTAAGTGGGAGCAGACCCTTTACGAGCTCGAAAAGATGGGTGTTGACACCATCGTTGAAGTAGGCCCCGGAAGGACCATCGCAGGCTTTGTCAGAAAGACTGTCCCTTCGATAAAAGTAATCGGTGTTTCAACACCTGAAGACATAGAGAAATTACTCGAGAAAATCGGCTGATACAGGAGGAAAACCATGTCAGAGAATATTAGAAAAACAGCAATCGTAACAGGTGCTTCAAGAGGTATCGGCAAGGCCATCGCCCTGAAGCTCGCAAAGAGCGGATACAACATCGCGATCGTTGACGCATGCCCTCTCGAAAACAGCAAGGCTGCTGAAGACGAGGTAAAGGCACTTGGCGTTGACGCAAAGGCATATCAGTGCAACGTTGCTGATTTCGCTGCAGTTGAAGAGACTGTTAAGCAGATCAATGACGATTTCGGCGGCATCTACATCCTCGTAAACAACGCCGGCATCACAAGAGACGGACTCCTCATCAAGATGAGCGAGGAGAACTTCGACGCGGTCATCAACGTTAACCTCAAGGGTACGTTCAACTTCATCAAGCACGTTACGCCCATCATGATGAAGAAGAGAGAAGGAAGAGTCGTAAGCATTTCTTCCATCGTAGGCATCGAGGGCCAGGCAGGACAGGTCAACTACTCCGCTTCAAAGGCAGGCGTCATCGGCATCACAAAGTCATGCGCAAGAGAGTTCGCTTCAAGGAACATCACCTTCAACGCGATCGCTCCCGGATATGTTGAGACACCCATGACTGCCGTTCTTACGGACAAGCAGAAGGAAGCCATCTTCGAGATGATCCCTCTCAAGAGATACGGACAGCCTGAGGATATCGCTAACGCAGTTAATTTCCTGTGCTCTGATGATGCTTCATACATCACGGGTCAGGTCCTTTCCGTTGACGGCGGAATGCACATGTAATCAAGGGAGAAAAAGCAAATGGCAAACAGAGTCGTAATAACCGGAATGGGTGCTATCACACCTCTCGGAAACAACGTTGAGACTTTCTGGGAAGGTCTTAAAAAGGGAAAGGCAGCCACCGGCCCGATCACAAAGTACGATACGAGCAATTCCAAGATCAAGCTCGCATGCGAAGTCAAGGATTTCAATCCCCAGGACTACATGGATTTCAAGACGATGAAGCGTATGGAGCCGTTTGCCCATTTCGCTGTCGCTGCCGCAAAGGAAGCAATCGAGCAGTCCGGAATCAACATGGAGAATGAGGATCCTTACAGAGTAGGCGTTATCGTAAGCTCCGGAATCGGATCACTCCAGGCTCACGAAAGAGAGCAGGTAAGATACGAGAAGTCAGGAAAGATCGCTCCTATGTACATCCCGATGATGATCGCCAACATGGCATCTGCAAACATCGCCATCATGTACGGAATGAAGGGCATCAATACCTGCGTCGTTACAGCATGCGCAACAGGCGCTCACTCCATCGGTGACGCTTTCAAGGCTGTTAAGTACGGCGATGCTGACATCATGGTTACCGGCGGATGCGAAGCTTCCGTCTGCAAGACAGGTGTTCAGGGATTTGCAGCTCTCACGGCTCTTTCCACAAACGAGGATCCCGAGACTGCTTCAAGACCGTTCGACAAGAACCGTGACGGTTTCGTCATCGGCGAAGGTTCAGGCGTTCTCGTTCTCGAGAACTATGACCACGCAGTTGCAAGAGGCGCAAACATCTTAGCTGAGCTCGTAGGCTACGGCGCAACATGCGACGCATACCACATCACATCACCCGCAGAGGACGGATCCGGTGCAGGCGAAGCAATGATCATCGCAATGAAGGAAGCAGGCATCAAGCCTTCCGACATCGATTACATCAACGCTCACGGAACATCAACACACCACAACGACCTTTTCGAGACACGTGCCATGAAGTACGCGTTCAAGGAAGACATCAAGAACATCTCGATCAACTCCACAAAGTCCATGATCGGCCACGTATTGGGCGGTGCAGGCGGAGTTGAGCTCATCACATGCGTAAAGGCTATCCAGGACGGATTTGTTCACGTTACAGCAGGCTCCAAGGAGAGCGAGGGTGAGATGGATCTCGACTACACATTCTTCGAACCCAAGAACCGCGACATCACTTACGCAATGACAAACAACCTGGGATTCGGCGGACACAACGCTTCCCTGATCGTAAAGAAGTTCGTATAAGTCGGGGAGGTCAATTCAATGGCAGATAAGAACACCCGCACGGGCCTTACGCTTGAAGAGATGACAGCCCTCATCAAGGCGGTTTCTGAGTCAAACATCGACAGCTTTGATTACAAGGAAGGCGAGTTCTCGATCACCCTTCACACGGGCAGGAGCGGAATCCTGACTTCTGCTGCAAACGCAGCAAGCGCAGGCGCTTTCACCGGCGTATCGATGGCTGAGCTCAACAAGGCAATGTCACTTGCAGCTGATGCAACGAGCGGCGCAGACAGTGAAGAAGACGATGACGCTTTCATCATCAAGTCACCCCTCGTAGGTACTTTCTATGCCGCACCCGCAGCTGACGCAAAGCCTTTCGTAAAGATCGGCGACCGCGTAAAGAAGGGACAGGTCCTCGCCATCGTTGAAGCAATGAAGATGATGAACGAGATCGAATCCGACTGCGACGGCACGATTTCTGAGATAATGGTTACAAACGGTTCGCCTGTTGAATACGGACAGCCGCTTTTCAGAATAAGCTAATACAAAGGAGAACCAGTCATGGCAAATTCACTCGACACAATCGGAATCATGAAGATCATTCCGCACAGGCATCCTTTCCTCCTCATCGACAAGGTTGAGGACTACGTACCCGGCGAGTATGCCATCGCTTATAAGAATTTCACATACGATGAGTATTTCTTCAGAGGACACTTCCCTGAATATCCCATCGTTCCGGGCGTCCTCACCGTTGAGGCTCTTGCACAGTGCGGTGCAGTCTGCATCCTCGCTCAGGAGGAATTCAAGGGCAGGATCGCTCTTTTCGCAGGCGTAGACAAATGCAAGTTCAAGGGTTCCATCGTTCCCGGCGACCAGGTAAGACTTGAGACAAGGATCACCGCAATGAAGAACACATTCGGCATCGGTGAGGCAGTCGCAACAGTCAACGGAAACGTTGTCGTAAAGGCTACCCTCAAGTTCGCGATCCTTCCCAAGGGCGCTGAGATCTAAGGCATCTTATGATAAAGAAAGTCCTGATAGCCAACAGGGGCGAGATTGCGGTCCGCATCATCAGAGCGTGCCGCGAGATGGGCATCGAGACAGTCGCGGTATGTTCCGAGGCTGACAGAAATGCCCTTCATGCAATGCTTGCGGATCAGACGATCTGCATCGGTCCCGCACCTTCATCAGAGAGCTATCTGAATATCGGCCGCATCATAAGCGCCACGATGACATCGGGCGCTGACGCAATACATCCGGGCTTCGGATTCCTTTCCGAGGACTCAAGGTTCGCAAGGATCTGCGAGCGCTGCAACATCACGTTCATCGGTCCCTCTTCTGAAATGATTGCAGCTTCGGGCAACAAGGCCCAGGCAAAGAAGACCATGATCGACGCAGGCGTTCCTACGATTCCCGGAAGCGCTGAAGCAGCACAGACAGTCGAAGACGGATTGAGGCTCGCGGACATCGCGACATATCCCGTCATGATCAAGGCAGCTTTGGGCGGCGGCGGAAAAGGCATGCGTGTCGCAAGGTCGAAAGACGTTTTCACGCAGGCTTTCCAGACCGCGCAGCAGGAGGCGAAGAATGCCTTCGGCGACGGCTCTATGTATATCGAGCACTACGTCGAACACCCCAAGCACATCGAGGTTCAGATCCTCGCTGACAAGTTCGGCAACGTCGTTCACTTGGGCGAGCGTGACTGCTCGATCCAGAGAAACCACCAGAAGCTTGTTGAGGAAACACCCTGCGAATCCCTTTCAGAAGAGAAGCGCAAGGCTATCTGCGAAGCTGCAGTTAAGGCTGCAAAGGCAGTAAATTACGAGAACGCGGGAACCGTTGAGTTTCTCCTGGAGCCCTCCGGAAATTTCTATTTCATGGAGATGAACACGAGGATCCAGGTAGAGCACCCGATCACCGAATGGGTAACGGGAATCGACCTCATCAAAGAGCAGATAAAGATCGCATCAGGCGAGCCTTTAGGCTTCACGCAGGATGACGTTAAGATCAAGGGCCACTCCATCGAAGTGCGCATCAATGCCGAAGACGCAGAGCACAAGTTCAGACCGTGCCCCGGCAAGATCGAGCTTGCATACCTTCCGGGCGGTCAGGGAGTCAGGATCGATTCCGCGGTCTACAGCGGCCTTGAGATCCCTCCGTTCTACGATTCAATGCTCGCAAAGCTCTCAGTATGGGCACCCACACGTGAAGAGGCCATCAAGAAGGCACAGTCGGCTTTGGGCGAAGTGATCCTGACAGGCATCAAGACCAACATCGACTATCAGTACGGGATCATCACGAGCCCCGAATTTATTGCCGGAAACACGGACATTGACTTCATCGAAAAGTTCTCTAGAAAATAACACCGGGGTAACTCAGGTATGGAATTAAGATATTTATTCAAGAAGACGCAGTCTGCCTCGGGTCCTGAAACCCCGAGAAATGAGGAAAACGCTCCCCAGACACCGCAGGGCCTTTTTCACAAGTGCGCCAAATGCGGTGAGACGATCTTCTCCGAAGAACTCAAAAGAAACCTTTTCGTATGCCCGCAGTGCGGCGGTTATTTCCGCATGTATGCAGGAACGAGGATAGACAACATCCTTGATGACGGTTCGTTCGAGGAATGGGACAGCGACATCAAAGAACTTAATCCTTTGGGTACTCCCGGTTACGAAGACAAGCTAGAAAGACTCCGCGACAAGACATCACTCGATGAGGCTGTCGTAACGGGAAAGGGCCTCGTAAACGGCCATCCCGCATGCCTCGGCGTAATGGACTGCCGCTTCATGATGGCTTCCATGGGAAGCGTCGTAGGCGAGAAGATCACCAGGATGTTCGAGCGCGCAACCGAAGAAAAGCTGCCCGTCATCATCTTCACCGCATCGGGCGGAGCGAGGATGCAGGAAGGCATCGTGTCACTCATGCAGATGGCCAAGACGTCAGCTGCGATCAAGAAGCATTCCGATGCGGGACTTCTTTATGTTACGGTCCTGACAGATCCCACCACGGGCGGCGTTACCGCGAGCTTTGCGATGCTCGGCGACATCATCCTTGCAGAACCCGGTGCTCTCATCGGTTTCGCAGGCCCCAGGGTCATCGAGCAGACAATAGGACAGAAGCTCCCTGAGGGTTTCCAGCGTTCAGAATTCCTGTTAGAGCACGGCTTTGTTGACGACATAGTCACAAGGACCGACATGAAGGATTATCTTACTGACATTTTGAAGTTCCACGAGAACAAGGGTGCCTTCAAGGCTGAAAAGAGCGAAAAGATCAAGCTCCCGAAGTCTTCAGGAAAGCTTACCCCCTGGGACAAGGTCATGATCTCAAGAGGCAAGGACAGACCCGTTGCCGAAGACTACATCAGAGAGCTTTTCCCTGATTTCACCGAATTCCACGGCGACAGGTTCGTGAAGGACGACAAGGCCGTAATGGGCGGCATCGCCACATTCGCGGGCAGGGCTGTCACGGTCATCGCCGAGTCAAAAGGCCACGATACAAAAGAGAACATCGAGCGCAATTTCGGCATGCCGTCACCTGACGGTTACCGCAAGGCGCTGCGTCTCATGAAGCAGGCCGAGAAGTTCGGCCGCCCAGTCATCTGCTTTGTTGACACTCCGGGCGCATACTGCGGACTCGAGGCAGAGGAAAGAGGTCAGGGCGAGGCGATCGCGAGAAACCTTTACGAGATGAGTTCTCTCAAGGTTCCCGTTCTTTCGATCATAATCAGCGAGGCAGGCTCAGGCGGAGCACTGGCAGTCGCGGTATCAGACGAGGTCTGGATGCTCGAGAACGCGATCTACGCGATCCTTTCACCCGAAGGCTACGCAAGCATCCTCTGGAAGGATTCCAAGCGTGCTTCGGAGGCTGCCGCCGAGATGAAGCTGACCGCAAAGGACATGAAGGATAACCGCATTAT
This sequence comes from Clostridiales bacterium, assembly GCA_017509205.1. Lineage (GTDB taxonomy): Bacteria > Bacillota > Clostridia > Saccharofermentanales > Saccharofermentanaceae > Saccharofermentans. The sequence continues at coordinate 80,748 of JAFWQF010000080.1, forward strand.
CGAAAAGATCATTGCGGAGCCCGAGAATCTTTGCAAAGATAATATAGATGTCGTTGTTGCACAGCTCCGGGACGGAATATCCGGTTTCATCGGAAGCAACATCGACTTTGACGGAGAGGAACTCACGAAAAAGAGGTACGACAGATACCGGAGTTACTGATGGATATTGACCTTGCACTCAAAAAGATGCCGCTCGAAGATAAGGCAGGACTGCTCTGCGGACGGTCGCCGTTTTCGATAGGAGGCATTGAGTGCGAAGGGGTAACCATCCCGGTCCTTTATATCCAGGACGGCGGAACGGGCATCAATTTCGAGCAGCTCTTCCAGGACCGTCAGAACGGTGAAGCCGAAGGCTTTTCGGCAGAAGAGATCCGCCGCGTCATTACGCTTTTCCACCATGAAACCGAACTTTCGGTTCACGAAAAGGAACTGAGGGAGAAGATCTCCCAAAGACTCACTGAGATCAAAGGCAATATCTCATCCGCGCCCGGCTGTTATCCGCCGGGTATTCTGCTTGGCGCCACGTGGGATGCGAAGACCGTGCATGAGACCGCTCTTGCCCTGGGCATGGAAGCTCAGGCCTATAAGATCGGCGTGCTTTTGGGCACTCCCAACTGCAATCTCTTGAGAGACCCCAGGAACGGAAGGTTCTTCGAAGGATATTCCGAGGACCCGCTCCTTGCCAAAACGCTCGCTCCCGAAATGTGCAGAGGCGTTGAGGAATCAGGCGTTGCCTCGAATGCCAAGCATTTCGCATGCAACAATCTTGAGATCAACCGCGTCGGCATAGATGAGAAGATACCTGAAAGAGCAATAGAAGAACTCTATCTGCCCGCTTTTAGAGAGTGCGCGAAAGTCTCATCAGTCTTCATGTCGGCATATGTTTCCATCAACGGCACAAAATGCACGGAGAACAAATGGCTCTTAACGGATGTTCTTCGCACCCGCTGGGGTTTTAAAGGCACCGTCGTCACTGACTGGGCGGCATGCACCGGAAGAGCAGGCGACTCGCTTGCGGCAGGAAACGACCTTTTCATGCCGGGTCCATGGGATCATGCGGATATCGTTGCCGCGGTAAAGGGCGGACGCGTATCTGAAGAAAGGCTCAACGAGGCCTGCCGAAGAGTGCTTGAACTCATAGACCGCCATGCCGGAATAGTACTTCCCGAAGGATTTACCGATGAGGAGTATGTCTCCAAAGGCCGGAAGGCTGCATACGATGCGGCCGTTGAAGGCATCGTGATGCTGATAAACAAAGACAGTGCATTCCCTCTTAAAGAAGGCGGCGATACCGTCTTCTTCGGAAAAGCGCAGGGAAGATTCAGGGATTACGGCACGGGAAGCGCGCAGGTATTTACCGACAGAACCACCGTCCTGCCTGATGAATTAAGGCGCATTCCGGGGTTTGAGAATGTACTTTTCGATGACATTGAAGCGTTCAGAAAAGGCGGGACTGCGATCGTCATTGAGACGGTCGAGTCGAGCGAAGGAGCGGACAGAACGGATCTTGGGCTTTCAGAAGAGACCCGCCTGATCCTGGACAGGCTTCTAGTGGACCGCGGAAACGGCAGGATCTGCCTGATCCTCAATACTCCCGGCCCTGTCATTCTCGGTGAATACAAGGAAAAACTCGACGGCCTCTTTGCCGTGTTCTATCCGGGCATGGAGGGCGGACGCGCGATGGCTGACATCCTGACAGGAACAGTCAGTCCTTCAGGGCATCTGCCTGTGACCTTCCCGGAAAGAACGGAAGACATCCCGTCATACCTCTGCTATCCCGACAGCTTCAGCTGCGTTTACGGCGAGGGCATCTATGCGGGCTACAGAGGCTATCAGAAGAGAAAGATCAGGCCGGCTTTCCCGTTCGGATACGGTCTGACATACACGGTTTTCGAAATTACGGGCATGACCTCGAAAGTCAATGACGGTAAGGTATGTAACACTGTTACCGTCAGAAATTCAGGCAAAAGAGCGGGCAAAGTGACGCTCCAGATCTATTCCCGCAAGGTGTGCCCTGACGTGCCCCGTCCGGAGAATGAACTTCGCGCGTTCGGAAAGTATTTCCTGGAAGCGGGGGAGAGCAAAACAGTCGAGATTCCCTTTGACAGCAGTGAACTCAGCTATTACGATGCCGACCGCGGCTCGTTCCTGCTCGAGGAAGGCGCTTATGAGATCAGGTGCGGCTTTGACTGTGAGGATCTGCCTGTTTCTTCGGTAATAAGGATAGACGACGGTTCACCGGAGCTTAAATGCGGTGTTTCCTGGCCCTGTGGCAGGATAGCAGTGCATCCTGAACTTGAAGCTGCCCTAAAAAAAGATGCCGAAGCTAATGGAGACGACTGGGGACTCTATCTTTCGGACTGCATTTACATGCCTTTCAAGCCTGTCAGGGACATTTTCCCGGATGCCGGATCTTATGAGGGATTCATTTCGGCATGCCGTGATTTTCGCCACCAGTAAACAAAATAATGCGAAATTCCTTTTTGTAGTGTATATTATATTATTGCAAAATTCTCGAAAGGATCGTTTCTGATGAGCCAATATGACTTCCTGATCGTCGGCGCAGGCCTTTACGGCGCTTCTTTTGCGCGTCTTGCGACAGACGGCGGGTATAAGTGCCTTGTCATTGACAGGCGCGCACAGGTAGCCGGCAACGTCTATACGGAAAACGTCGGCGGCATCAACGTCCACAAATACGGCGCACACATCTTTCACACGAGCGACAGGGAAGTTTGGGACTTCGCGAACAGATTCGCCGAATTCAACCGTTACACAAACACGGTAGTGGCTAATTACAAGGGCGAGATCTACTCCATGCCCTTCAACATGTATACGTTCAACAAGATGTGGGGTGTCATCACTCCCGAAGAGGCAAGGAAGAAGCTCGATGAGCAGATTGCTTCCGTAAAGATCGATGAGCCCAAGAACCTTGAAGAGCAGGCTCTCTCACTGATCGGCCCCGACATCTACACAAAACTCATCAAGGGCTATACCGAGAAGCAGTGGGGAAGGAAAGCAACTGAGCTCCCTGCCTTCATCATCAAGAGACTTCCGGTAAGGCTCACATACAACAACAACTATTTCAACGACAGCTTCCAGGGAATCCCCGTCGGAGGCTATACCAAGTGGATCGAGAACATGCTCGAAGGCATTGAGGTCAGGACCGGCGTTGATTTCCTCGAAAACAGGGAAGAGCTCTCTGCTCTGGCAGATAAGATCATCTATTCCGGCATGATCGACGAGTACTACGGATACAGCCTGGGAACACTCGAATACAGGAGCCTCAGGTTTGAGACCGAGTACATGCCTGACGTTGACGATTATCAGGGCAATGCCGTCGTCAACTACACTGATGCCGAGACACCTTACACGAGGATCATCGAGCACAAGCATTTCGAATTCGGAACCGGAAAGGGAACCGCGGTCACACGCGAGTATCCGGCTGAGTGGAAGAAGGGTGACGAGCCATACTACCCGCTCAACAACGACAGGAACAACGACCTTTACCGCAAGTATCAGGAACTCGCATCGAAAGATGAGAAGGTCTGGTTCGGCGGAAGGCTCGGAAAATACAAGTACTACGACATGGACGACACCATCGCCGATGCCGCAGCCGACTATAAAAAGATCACGGAGTAAAAGAATGAAGGCATTTAAGAAACTTGTTATAGGAATCGTTGCAGCGGCAGTAATGATGTCCTCAACCGTTACGGCATTAGCTGACGAGACGACAGCTGCTTCACAGCCCGACGGCACAACGGCTGCCACGACAGGTGAGTCGACCACGTCAACATTCGACATTTCAAAGCTTAGCTTTGACACCATGTACGGCAATCAGGTCATCGATTACCTCAATCACCAGTATGAATACAACGGAGAGAAGATCCCGCTTACGGAATCCAACTACTATTTCCTCCTTACATTCCTGCAGCTCAGCCAGTATGCGGCTTACGGCTACTATCCGGCAACAAGCGCAGGCTACCTCGATCTCGCTGCAACATACGGCGAAGGCGAAGAGAAGAAGACATACGGCGATTATTTCGTAGAGCAGGCTGAGGATTATCTCCACAGCACATACATCTTCGTAGAGCGCGCAAAGGCCGCAGGCATGAAGCTTACCGACGAAGACAAGAAGTCCATCGAAGATGAGATCAAAGAGAGAACAGAGCAGCAGGCTAAGCCCGCAGGCGTTTCACTCGAAGTCATCCTCCAGCTCTATTTCGGCCCCGGATTCACCGAACAGGCTTACCGTTCCCTCCTTGAGAACGCTACACTCGCAGGCAAGTATCAGGAGAAGTACGTAAAGGATTACAAGATCCCTGAAGACAAGCTCATGGTACCCAACATCAGATATGCTCTCTTCTATGCACCCGGTGCAACTGCAACCGCAGATGAAAAGAAGAAGGCAGAGACTGCAGCAAATGACATGCTCAAGAGCTGCAAGAACGCTGAAGATCTCAAGACTAAGGCAGAAGCAGCTAAGACCGCAGGAACCGTTTACGACGAGGGAACTCTTGCAGTACCCAAGGGCAAGATGGTTTCCGCATTTGAGAACTGGGCTTACGATGCAGCACGCAAAGAGGGTGAGATGGGAATCATCTACTCTCAGGAATACGGTTATTTCTGCGTAGCTTACATGGGCAAGGTCAAGCTCGCCGAGGAAGATCAGCAGTCACTCGCAAGCGATGCTCTGAACACAGAGATCGAGAACGAGATGAAGGCAAACAAGCACAACTTCCATACAGATCAAAAGTTCGCTCCCGCTAAGGCAGCTCCCACTGCAGCTCCTCAGGAGACAGAGACACAGGCACCTTCCGGTGAGACAGTACCCACAGCACTTCCCACTGAGAGCGGAGCAACTCCTGCAGATAACGGAATGTCCAACGTTCTCATCATCGTATTCATCGTCATCGGCGGTGTTGCGATCCTCGCAGTAGTCATCATCCTCATCATGAACAACTCCAGCAAAGACGGTTCTTCCAAGAAGTCTTCCAAGAGCGATGACGAAGAAGACGAGGAGTATGAGGAAGAGGAAGAAGGCGGGGAATACGAGGAAGAAGAGCCTGAAGAACAGGAAGATCCTTATTCCGGCGTTTCCGAAGAAGACGCAGAAAACGAAGAAGACGAAGAAGAGGAAGAAAAGCCCGCTAAAAAGGGTAAGAAAAAGTAACCATATAGAGAGGCATCAGTCAAAATGGAGATTACGACCGATCTGGTAAGATATCTCGAGGCATTGGGCAGGATCGAGCTTTCACCCGAAGATGAAGCCGGCATGCAGAAGGGTCTTTCGGATATCCTGGGTTATTTCGACAAGCTTAACGAGCTTGATACGACAGGCGTTGAGCCTCTGAGCCACGCGCTCGGAAGGAGCAACGTAATGCGTGAGGATACCGTCTCCAACGGGGACATGAGGGACACAGTCCTTTCAAATGCTCCGGAGACAAAGGACGGTACGATCCTCGTGCCTAAGACATTTGATTAAAGGGGCGGAAAAGATATGACTACAGAAGAGATCATCAGCCTTTCCGCACTGGAACTCGGCAAAGCGATAAAAGAAGGAAAGACCTCATCGGTCGAGGCATGCCACGCATACCTTTCACGCATCGATGACAGGGACGGCTTATATAATTCGTATATTACCGTTCTTACAGAAGAAGCACTCAAGCGCGCCGCACAGGTTGACGCGGATATCTCAGCAGGCAGGCTCACGGGCCCTCTCGCAGGCGTTCCCATAGCGGTCAAGGATAATATCTGCACCAAGGGCGTGCTCACCACATGCGGCTCAAAGATGCTTTCAAACTTCGTTCCGCCTTATGACGCAACGGTCGTAAAGAAGATCGAAGAAGCCGGCATGGTAATCCTCGGCAAGGTAAACATGGATGAATTCGCCATGGGTTCCACGACCGAGACCAGCTTTTACGGTCCCACGGTAAATCCCCACGGAGTCAACAGGGTTCCGGGCGGTTCATCCGGCGGTTCCGCAGCTGCAGTCGCTGCAGAACTTGCGCCCATCGCGCTCGGTTCTGATACCGGCGGATCCATCAGACAGCCTTCGTCTTTCTGCGGCGTTACAGGCCTCAAGCCCACATACGGCAGCGTTTCACGTTACGGACTCGTTGCTTTCGCATCCTCTCTCGATCAGATCGGACCCATCGCAAAGAATGCGGAAGATGCGGCAGCGCTCTACAACATCATCTGCGGCGCTGACCCCAAGGACCAGTCTTCTTCTGAAGAAGCTGCTCCCGTCGACATGTCCGCTCTCGAAAACTTCTCCCTCAAGGGAAAGAAGATCGGTCTTCCCGAAGAATATTTCGGTGACGGAATCGATCCCGAGGTAAGGGAAAAGGTAACCGCTGCGATCGAAGTCTTAAAGGACCTCGGTGCGGAAGTCGAGAAGTTCTCCTTCCCGATCGCAGAGTACGCGATCCCGACTTATTACATCATCGCTTGCGCGGAGGCGTGCTCCAACCTGTCACGTTACGACGGCATCAAGTACGGCTACCGTCCCGAAGGCGACATCGATCTTACACAGCTTTACATCAAGTCCAGGAGCGAAGGCTTCGGACTCGAAGTCAAGAGAAGGATCATGCTCGGCAACTTCGTTCTCTCGTCCGGATATTACGATGCTTACTACAACAAGGCTCTCCAGGCGAAGAACCTCATCAAGCAGTCCTTCGACAAGGCTTTTGAGAAGTATGACATCATCGCGGGACCCGTTGCTCCGACACCTGCCCTCAAGGCGGGAGAGAGCCTTTCAGATCCCCTCAAGATGTATCTCGGCGACATCTGCACGGTACTCATAAACATCGCAGGACTTCCCGCGATCTCCGTTCCGTGCGGCGAGGCAGGCGAAGAGAAGCTCCCGGTCGGACTCCAGCTGATCGGAAAGCCGTTTGACGAGGCGAACGTTTTGGGATTCGCTTCGGCATATCAGAAGAACCAGTAAGGGACAAGAGCAAAGGAAAAGTATATGAGAGATTATGAAATGGTTATAGGGCTCGAGGTACACTGCGAGCTGTCAACCGAATCGAAGATCTTCTGCGGGTGCTCGACGAAGTTCGGAGGCGCGCCCAATACCCATGTGTGCGAAGTGTGCTCGGGAATGCCCGGAACGCTTCCGCAGCTCAACACGAAAGTAGTTGAATTTGCCGTCAAGGCGGGACTCGCCCTCAACTGCGAGATCACCAGAAAGAACAAGTTCGACCGTAAGAACTATTTCTATCCCGACCTTCCGAAGGCATACCAGATATCGCAGCTCTACTTCCCGATCTGCAGGAACGGCCATGTGGACATCAAGACAAGCGAAGGCACCAAGTCCATCGGAATCCATGAGATCCACATGGAAGAGGATGCCGGAAAGCTCGTCCACGATCCCGTTACCGGAATGACGATGGTCGACTTCAACCGCTGCGGCGTTCCGCTTCTCGAGATCGTCAGCGAGCCTGATTTCAGGAGCGCGGAGGAAGTTACCGCTTATCTCGCAAAGCTCAGGGATACGATGCAGTACCTGGGTGTTTCCGACTGCAAGATGCAGGAAGGATCCATGCGTGCTGACGTTAACCTTTCCGTAAGGCCCAGAGGTCAGAAGGAGTTCGGCACGAGGACCGAGATGAAGAACATTGCTTCCTTCAAGGCAATCGAGCGCGCCATCGAATATGAGAGGGAGCGCCAGATCGACCTTATCGAGGAAGGCCAGGAAGTCGTTCAGGAGACAAGACGCTGGGACGACGAAAAGGAATACACATATGCGATGAGGTCCAAGGAGAATGCCCAGGATTACAAGTACTATCCTGATCCTGACCTCATGCCCATCGAGATCTCCGATGAGTATCTCAATGAGATAAAGGCAGGTCTGCCTGAATTCGCAGATCAGAAGAAGGTACGTTACGTAGAAGAGCTCGGCCTCCCTGAATACGATGCCGACATCATCACCGCAAGCCCCGCTCTCGTAAAGGTTTTCGAGACCGCATGCGAAGTTACGGGCGCACCCAAGGAAGTCTCAAACTGGCTCATGACCGATCTGCTCAAGCTCTGCAAGGATGCGGCAGTCGCAGTCGATGACATGAAGTTTGACGGCAAGTCACTGGGCGTCATCATCAAGATGGTCCAGGACGGACAGATCAACCGCAAGAGCGGCCGTAAGGTCCTCGAGGAAGTATTCATGAACGGCGTTGACCCTGAAGCTTACGTCAAGGAAAACGGCCTTGCACAGGTATCCGATGCATCAGCTATCGAGCCTGTCATCAAGGAAGTCCTCGATGCAAATCCGGGTCCCGTCAGCGAGTACTTAGGCGGCAAGGAGAAGAACTTCCAGTTCCTCGTAGGCCAGTCCATGAGAGCACTCAAGGGCAAGGCTGATCCGCAGGCTGTCAGAACAACGCTCCAGAAGCTTTTGGATGAAATGAAATAATGGGCAAAACGGTAGCTGAAATACTGCTCGTATTCTTTTTCGTTCTCGTGAACGCATTCTTCTCCGGCACGGAGATGGCGGTCATATCTTTGAGTGACGCCAAGATGCGCAAGATGGCTGAGGAAGGCCACAAGAAGGCGAAGACGATCGTTAAGTTCATAGACAATCCCGGAAATTTCCTGGCAACGATCCAGGTCGGCGTTACGCTCGCAGGATTCCTGTCATCCGCTTTCGCCGCGAACAGCTTCGCGTCCAAGTTCGCAGAACTCGTAGATCCCGCGGGCACATACAAGTGGCTTGAATCCTTCTGGACGGTCATCATTACGGTCGTGCTCTCATACTTCTCACTCGTTTTGGGCGAGCTCGTTCCCAAGCGCGTTGCACAGAACAATCCCGAGAAATGGGCTTTTGCGGTTGCAGGAGTCGTACGTTTCTTCGGCGTTCTCTTAAAGCCGTTCGTTCTTTTGCTGACGGCTTCCACGAACGTCATCCTCAAGCTCTTCAAGATCTCTCCCACGCACACGGATAAGACCGTCACCGAGGAAGAGATCCGCATGATGGTCGACGTCGGTTCCGAATCGGGCAACATCGAGGATTCCGAGAAGGAAATGATCGACAATGTTTTCGAGTTCAACGACAAGGAAGTTTCCGAGATCATGACCCACAGGAAGAAGATCGTATCTCTTCCGATCGATGCCGAGTTCAGCGAGGTCATGAGAGTCGCGCGTGAGGAGAAGTACACCAGGATCCCCGTGTACGAAGACACGATAGACGACATCAAGGGCATACTCCACATAAAGGATCTCATCGGCATAATGCCGCCTGACGAGGAGCACCCGTTTGTGCTTGAAAGATTCATCAGAGAGCCTTTGTTCGTTCATGAGACACGTAAGATCTCATCTCTCTTCGGTGAGATGAAGACTTCCGGAATGCAGATGGCAGTCATCATCGACGAGTACGGCGGAACGATGGGCATCTGCACGATCGAAGACATGCTTGAAGAACTCGTAGGCAACATCACCGATGAGTTTGACGATGAGGAGCAGTCCCTCGTCAAGCTTTCCAACGGCGACTACATCGTAGCAGGCGACATGACCTTGAGCGATCTCGAGGACGTCGTTGAGACAGAGCTTACTGATGAGGAATACGATACGATCGCTGGCCTCGTCATCCAGCTTTTGGACAGAGTTCCCGAAGAGAAGGAAAAGCCCATCGTTCACTACAAGAACCTCGACATCAAGGTCCTTAAGATCGAGGACCGCGCGATCGCCAAAGTCCTCCTCCATGTAAACAAGCCGGTCATCAATGACGGCGAGGACGGCGAAAACGGCCAGGACAGAGACAACAGTGATGCCAGAAAAGAAGATTGACATCATACTTTACGACCTTGACGGCACGATCCAGGATTCCGTGCCCCTCATAGTCGAATGTTTCCAGAAAGCATATGAGATCATCCTCGGTGAATGCACCAGGAGCGAAGCTGATCTTAAGAGTTACATCGGAAGGCCCCTTCGCGATTCTTTCGAAATGCACGACAAGGAGACGGCAGACAGACTGACCGAAGCTTATCTCGAATACAACGTAAAGAGGATGAAGGAGGGAGCGGTCCCTCTTTTCCCCGGAGTCAGGGAAGGTCTTGAAAGGATCAAAGAACTGGGATTCACCCAGGGAATTGTCACCGCTAAGCGCAAGAGCTCAGCCATGATCACCATCGACCTTCTCGATATCGCTAAATACTTCGACATCATGCTCTTCAGCGAGGACACCCCTAGATCCAAGCCCCACGGAGATCCCCTGATCGAAGCGGCAAAGCGCCTTGGCACGGACGACATGAGCAGGATCCTCTATGTCGGAGATGCCAAATCCGACCTGCTCTGCGCAAAAGACTGCGGCGCATCTTTTGCTCTGGTCGACTGGACTTTGATGCCCAAAGACGAGATCGGAAAGCTGGGACCGGACTACGTGATCTCCTCTTTGGATGACATTCCTTGCATTATCGGGGCCTCCGAATTATAATTATCCTTGCATTTTTGCGCACACATATATTTATTTTTATATAAGGCGGGATTAATTCTATGGCAAATTCAACGAAGAAGTCTAAGACCGGCAAGAAGTCCAAGGCAAAGCTGGGCCTGGGCATCATAGTAGCCGTAATGATTCTTTTTGTAGCGGGTTATTTCGTATATTTCTCGGGAATCGTCCCGCAGCTCCTGCCCGGCATGACCATCACGGAGACAAAGGACGGTCAGAACGTCAAGATCGCAGAGCTCTCTGTTCTTGAGACCAACTACTACTACATGAGCATCTACAGCATGTACGCTCAGTACGGCATGATCTCTCAGGACTCTATCGATACGGTATTTAATTCCACAACAGGTCAGACATACCGTGAATACCTTCTCACCCAGGGTGCTCAAGAGGCTATGAACAACATCATCCTCGAGCGTGAGGCTGATGCAAAGGGTTTCCGCCAGCTTTCACAGGCTGACAAGGCTGCCAAGGAAGAGCTCGAGAGCCTCCGCGGCATGGCTAAGCTCTACGGCTATCCTACTCTCGACAGATATATCGCTGCACAGTACGGCACCGGCATGACTTCCAGGCTCTACAGGAAGTGCATGGCAAGAGGCCTTTACGGCGAAGAGTACATTCAGTACATCTCACAGTTCGATCCTTCCATCGTTCCCACAGATGAGAGCATCAACGAAAAGTACAAGGCTGATCCTTCCGCATACGAGCACGCTGACTTCAACTACTATCTCGTAAAAGCAGAGACAAAGGACGGCAAGACTGACATCGCAGCTGCAAAGAAGGACGCACAGTGGATCGCTGACAAGTCAACTGACGCGAAGTCTTTCAGGAGCACAGTCATGACCTACCTCAAGGGCAAGGGCGACACAGAGGCTCTCAAGGAATATGAGAACGATGCAGATCCCACCGCAGTTTCCGACATGAGCAAGTCCTCCGTCGAGCAGTACTACGATGCAAATCTCGCTGCATTCCTTTTCGCTGAAGGAAGAAAGGTTGGAGACAAGACAGTCGTTGAGACTTCAACAGGCGCTTATGTCGTTATCCTCAACGGCAAGAAGCTCGATGAAGAGAAGAGTGTTACTTATAGAACTCTTACTCTTAATAATGATTCCTCTAATGGTAAGACAAGAACCGACGAGCAGATCGCTTCCGATGCAAATGCTCTCGCTGAGAAGGCAAAGCAGCTTGCTCCCGCAGGCATGGCTCCCCTCGATTTCTACAAGCTCGTTAAGAACAACTCAAAGGTTCAGGACGAGATGATGGATGGCGGTTATGTTGAAGGCGAGACAAAGGCTGACATGACCGAGACCGAGGAAGGCAAGGAGCTTGATGCCAAGACAAAGGAAGCTGCTGACTGGCTCTTCGACGATGCACGCAAGCAGGGTGACGTTTTTGTCCAGATCTCTTCTGACAACAGAACGGTCAAGGTTTACTACTTCGAAAAGTCTGCTCCTGCATGGCTCGCTGAAGCTAAGGACGCAGTCATCAACGAGAACGTAACCAAGCTGAAGGAGTCACTCAAGGCTAACAACCCTCAGTACGTCATCAATTTCGACCTCGTCAAAAAATTTATTTACGGCTGATAAGCTAATTAAATAAGATATTTCAGGGACCTTGACGGTCACGGAAAATGCCGGCGGTGAAAAATAACCGTTGACAGATTTTGCAATCATCTATATAATTCTTTATTGCGTCATAATGGGTTAGGGGCATTATGCCCTTTTAACTTGACGGGAAGAGCCTTTTGTGCTAAATAAATAGGCTTTTTCAACGTAATAACTGCTTAAACTTAGGTTTTTTAAGCTTTGTGTGAGGTGATTCGTTAGTCATGGTCCATTCCGTAAAACAAGGCAAGACAGAAAGGCAGTCGTATTCCAAGATCAACGAAGTTATCGAGGTGCCTAACCTTATCGACAACCAGAGACAGTCTTATCAGTGGTTCATCGATGAGGGTATGCAGCAGATTTTCGACGAGATCTCGCCGATTACTGACGAGCAGGGCAAGTACGAGGTTTACTTCGTAGACAAGGTCTTCGATCAGGACAACCCGTGTGATCCTACCGGTAAAGAGAACGAGAAGAGCTCTTCCAGCAGGAAAAACAAGGTCCAGCAGCCCAAGTATTCCAAGTCCTTCATCATCGACAGCTGCAAGAAGAACGACAGCAACTATGCTGCTCCGCTGTACATCAACCTTCGTCTCCGCAACAAGGTAGACGGAACGGTTACTGATGAGCAGGCGTTCGTCGGCAACTTCCCTATCATGACAGATCAGGGAACCTTCATCATCAATGGTGCAGAGCGTGTCGTCATCAACCAGATCGTAAGATCACCCGGAGCTTACTATGGTGAGACCAGGAGTAAGATGGGCAACAGACTGCTTTCCGCAGAACTCATTCCTTACAGGGGATCATGGATCCTCATCGAGGAAGATGAGAAGGAGAGCAAGGTCGGCCTCAAGGACAAGTCTTCCAAGGACGGCGAGCCCGACGAATACAACCTTATTTATATAGTAGTAGATAAGTCTCATAAGATTTCTCTCCCTGTATTCCTCAGATGCTTAGGCCTCGTTACAAACGAGGACATCATCAATATGTTCGGTGATGAAGAGTGCCTCAGGATGACACTTGAGAAGGATGAGACAAAGGATGCAGAGGATCCCCAGACCGCTGCTTATGCAGAGTTCTTCAAGAAGGTCCGCAACAACGAGCCTTTCACGGTTGAGAACGCTAAGAACATCCTTAATAAGACATATTTCGATTCTCTCAGATATGACCTCGAGCGCGTCGGTATCTTCAAGGTAAACAAGAAGTTCCGTCTCTCCGCAAGAATCGTCGGTCAGAAGACTGCTGAGGACGTTACATCTGACGATGGCGAAGTCATCGTCAAGAAGAACACGATCATCACTTCTGAGATCGCTAAGAAGATCGAGGACGCAGGCGTTATCTCCTGCCTCATCTATCCTAAGAAGCTCGTTAGGGCTGCTGACGAGGATGAGTTCGACGATACACCTCTCAAGGTCATCGGCAACGGCAGAGTCGATGCTGATACTTACATCAAGAACAGCTTCGCTAAGAAGGATCTCAAGAACTTCGACATCAACAACACCCCCATCAATGAGGATGTAAGAGTCAGCGTTCTCCGTGAGATCATCGAGAGTGTAAGAGAAGGCGGCAAGAACGACATCGGTGCAAGACTTGAAGCTGAGCTCACAGAGCGCAAGGCTGACCTCATGCCCAGAAACCTCACAGTTGACGATATCTATGCATTCGTTTCATACTTCCTCGGTCTCCACAGAGGCATCGGTAAGATCGACAACATCGACCACCTCGGCAACCGTCGTGTAAGAAGCGTAGGTGAGCTCCTCCAGAGCCAGCTCCGCACAGGTATCGCACGTGTCGAGAAGAACACAAGAGACAGGATCTCCCAGATCTCTTCCAAGGAAGGCGAAGTCGTAACAGCTACGAGCCTTGTCAACACAAGACCTCTGTCCGCTTCCTTCCGTGAGTTCTTCGGTTCATCACAGCTCTCAGCTTTCGCTGACCAGAACAACCCTCTGGCTGAGCTCACGAACAAGAGAAGACTTTCAGCTTTGGGTCCGGGCGGTATCTCCAGAGAGCGTGCCTCAATGGAAGTCCGAGACATCAACCCTACACACTACGGACGTATGTGTACGATCGAGACACCGGAAGGTCAGAACATCGGTCTCATGACCTCACTGGCTATCTACGCACGTATCAACAAGTACGGCTTCATCGAGACTCCTTACCGCAAGTACGACAAGGAGAACAAGGTCATCACTGACGAAGTCAGATACATGGCTGCTGATGAAGAGGACGATTACAATATCGCTCAGGCTAACGAGCCTATCGACGAGAACGGCAGATTCGAGAACAAGAAGGTCGTTTGCCGTCACTTAGACCAGTTCCTCCAGCTCGATCCCGAAGAGATCGATTACATGGACATCTCGCCTAAGCAGCTCGTTTCAGTCTCCACGAGCCTTATCCCGTTCCTCGGAAACGACGACGCTAACCGTGCTCTCATGGGCTCGAACATGCAGCGTCAGGCCGTACCTCTCATCAAGCCTGAAGCACCTATCATCGGTACAGGTATGGAATACCGTGCAGCTAAGGACTCCGGTGTCTGCGTTGTTGCAGCACACGACGGTGTCGTAAGCTACGTATCCGCTGACAGGATCGAAGTTACAACAAAGGACGGCAGCGTAGACACCTACATGCTCGCCAAGTATCAGCGATCCAACCAGAGCACCTGCATCAACCAGAGACCTATCGTTGCAATGGGTGACAAGGTCAAGGCAGGCGACACCATCGGTGACGGTCCTGCTACCGACGAAGGCGAGCTCGCTCTCGGAAGAAACGTTCTCATCGGCTTCACCACATGGGAAGGTTACAACTACGAGGACGCTGTTCTCGTTAACGAGAGGATCGTAAGAGACGACGTTTACACATCCATCCATATCGAGGAGCATGAGTGCGAGGCCAGAGAGACAAAGCTCGGACCTGAGCAGATCACAAGGGAAGTTCCCAACGTCGGTGACGACGCACTTTCCAACCTTGACGAGAACGGTATCGTAATGATCGGTGCCGAGGTCAAGGACGGTGACATCCTCGTTGGTAAGGTTTCACCTAAGGGTGAGACAGACCAGACAGCTGAAGAGCGTCTCTACAAGGCAATCTTCGGTGAGAAGGCAAGAGACGTTAAGGATACCTCCAAGAGAGTTCCTCACGGCGGTTCCGGCGTAGTCGTTGACGTTGTTGTTTCCACAAAGGAGACAAACGGCAACCTCAAGAACGGCGTAGACAAGCGCGTACGTGTATACGTAGCACAGAAGCGTAAGCTTTCTGTCGGCGATAAGATGGCAGGACGTCACGGAAACAAGGGTGTCGTCTCCAGGATCCTTCCTGAAGAAGATATGCCTTTCCTCCCTGATGGTACGACACTTGATATCTGCCTCAACCCGCTCGGCGTTCCTTCACGTATGAACATCGGTCAGCTCCTCGAGGTTCACCTCGGCAGAGCAGCCAAGGCGCTCAACTGGAAGATCGCCACACCTGTATTCGACGGCGCTAACGAGAACGACATCGCTGACGCATTCGAACTCGCAGGAATTGATTCAGACGGTAAGACTGTCCTCTACGACGGACGTACCGGTGAACCTTTCGAGAACCGTGTAACAGTCGGTGTCATGTACTACATGAAACTGCACCACCTTGTTGACGACAAGATGCACGCAAGATCCACAGGACCTTACTCACTCGTTACACAGCAGCCTCTCGGCGGTAAGGCACAGTTCGGCGGACAGAGATTCGGAGAAATGGAAGTTTGGGCACTCGAAGCTTACGGTGCTGCTCATACCCTCCAGGAGATCCTCACAGTCAAGTCTGACGATATCGAAGGACGTTCAAAGACCTATGATGCGATCATCCGCGGCAAGAACATCCCCGAGCCTGGCATCCCTGAATCGTTCAACGTCCTTGTCAACGAGCTTAAGGCTCTTGCACTCGACGTCAGAACATATACAGACGGTAAGGAATACATCGCTGAGGACAAGACATCTCTTGATACCTACAGCGAAATGGACGAGCACACCCGCCTCTCACTCGACGGCGAGGATGCAGAGTCACCCGCAGATATTTTCAGCTCCGGTTTCGTTGAAGCTGACGAGCACGGAAACATCATGGAAGAGGATGTCGATGATTTCGGCGACGATTCCGGCGATGACGATGACATGTAAAGGAGAGCTCGATAAATGAACGATGCAAATCATCTTACAAAAATAAGCATCCAGCTCGCTTCTCCCGAAGTTATTAAGAGCTGGTCGCACGGCGAAGTTAAGAAGCCCGAGACTATCAACTACCGTACACAGAGACCTGAAGTTGACGGTCTCTTCTGCGAGAAGATCTTCGGACCCACAAAGTCCTGGGAGTGCCGCTGCGGTAAGTACAAGAAGATCAGATTCAAGGGCATGATCTGCGACAAGTGCGGAGTCGAAGTCACGAAGAACACAGTACGTCGTGAGAGACTCGGCCACATCCAGCTCGCAGCTCCCGTTTCACACATCTGGTACTTCAAGACTCAGCCTTCAAAGATCGGCACACTGCTCAACCTCACGGTTAAGCAGCTTGAGTCTGTTCTTTACTACTCAAAGTTCATAGTACTCGATCCGGGTAACTTCGAAGAGACAGGTCTTACCAAGATGGAGATCATCACGGAAGATCAGTACAAGGCTATCAAGCAGAAGTGCGGCAAGAATTCCTTCGACGCAAGAATGGGCGCTGAGGCCATCAAGATCCTCCTCCAGGAGATCGACATCGACGGCATCATCGAAGAGCTCAATTCCGAGAAGGCAGGTTCTGTCAGCACACAGAAGAGACTCAAGATCAACAAGAGACTTGAGATCGCTGAAGCTTTCAAGGCATCCGGCAACAAGCCTGAGTGGATGGTACTTGACGTAATCCCGGTACTTCCTCCGGAGCTCCGTCCTATGGTACCGCTCGACGGCGGCCGTTATGCTACATCTGACCTTAACGACCTCTACAGAAGAGTTATCGGAAGAAACAACCGTCTCAAGAAGCTCCTCGACCTCGGCGCACCCGAGATCATCGTAAGGAACGAAAAGAGAATGCTCCAGGAAGCTGTTGACGCTCTTATCGACAACGGCCGTCACGGCACACCTGTCAAGGGTTCAACTTCCGCTACGAGCAACAGACAGCTCAAGTCACTGTCTGACATGCTCAAGGGTAAACAGGGACGTTTCAGACAGAACCTCCTCGGTAAGCGTGTTGACTACTCAGGACGTTCCGTTATCATCGTCGGACCTGAACTTAAGATGCATCAGTGCGGTCTCCCTAAGGAGATGGCTCTTGAGCTCTTCAAGCCCTTCGTAATCAAGAAGCTCGTTGAGATCAACGACAAGCTCAACATCAAGACTGCAAGAAAGCAGGTAGACGAGAGAGTACCTGAGGTTTGGGACATCCTCGAAGAGATCATCGAAGATCATCCCGTTCTCCTCAACCGTGCTCCTACGCTCCACAGACTTTCCATCCAGGCATTCGAGCCTGTACTCGTTGAAGGACGTGCCATCAAGCTTCACCCGCTCGTCTGCACTG
>JAFWQF010000081.1 GCA_017509205.1 Clostridiales bacterium
CAAGACTCAGGTTCCTTTTCGATGTAGGTCTCGATTACATGACACTTTCAAGGTCTTCCGCCACTCTTTCGGGCGGTGAGGCACAGCGTATCAGGCTCGCTACTCAGATCGGCGCGGGACTGCAGGGCGTTCTCTATGTTCTCGATGAGCCTTCGATAGGTCTTCATCAGAGGGATAACGACAAGCTCATAAAGACTCTGTTCAAGCTCAGGGACCTCGGCAATTCGATCCTTGTGGTTGAGCATGACGAAGAGACCATGAGGGCTGCGGACCACATCATTGACATAGGCCCCGGAGCAGGCGTGTTCGGAGGCAGGGTCGTTGCACAGGGTACGGTCGACGACATCATAAAAACAAAGGAATCAGTTACCGGAGATTATCTTTCCGGCAGGAAGTTCATTCCCGTACCTGAGGTCAGGAGAAAGCCCGACCCAAAGAAAATGCTCTCTATCAAAGGCGCTTCGGTAAACAACCTCAAGGATATCGACGTTGACATTCCTCTCGGACTGTTTACGGTAGTTACGGGTGTGTCCGGCTCAGGAAAATCGTCTCTGATCAATTCGACTCTCGTGCCGTACCTCACACATGAGCTTAACGGCGCCCACAAGACGCGCGTGCAGTGTGAAAGGATTACGGGGTATTCACACCTCGACAAGATCATCTGCATCGATCAGAGCCCCATAGGAAGGACACCGAGGAGTAACCCCGCGACCTACATCGGTCTGTTCGATCTGATAAGAAAGCTCTTCTCAGAGACCCCTGATGCCAAGTCCAGAGGATTCGGACCCGGCAGGTTCTCGTTCAATACAAAGGGCGGCAGATGCGAAGCCTGCACCGGAGACGGCGTGAACAAGATCGAGATGCATTTCCTGCCTGACATCTATGTCACATGCGATGTCTGCAAGGGAAAGCGCTACAACAGGGAAACGCTCGAGGTCAGATATAACGGTAAGAACATCTCTGATGTACTCGAGATGTCTGTGGATGAGGCATGCGAATTCTTCAAGAACCATGCGGCCATCTATAAGAAGGTCAGGACCCTTCAGGATGTCGGACTCGGCTATATCAAGCTCGGACAGCCTTCTACGACGCTTTCCGGCGGCGAGGCCCAGAGGATCAAGCTTGCGTCAGAGCTCTCGCGCAGATCGACGGGAAAGACCATCTATGTCCTTGATGAGCCCACGACGGGACTTCACGTGGCAGACGTGCATAAGCTCGTTGAGATATTGGAGCGCCTGACAGAGACAAAGAACACCGTGGTTGTCATCGAGCACAATCTCGATGTCATCAAGACGGCTGACCATATAATCGATCTTGGTCCCGAGAGCGGAGACGACGGCGGACAGATCATTGCCCAGGGAACGCCTGAAGAGATCTGTAAGGTCAAAAAGTCCTATACGGGCCAGTTCCTTAAGCCTGTGCTCGAAAATGCCCGCAAGAAAGGACAGTATGCAGATATTTCAGCCTTCATCGATACCGCAAGGCTCGAAGAGGAACAATATGATATACTTACAGGGCCGAAGGTAAGGCGGAAGATAAGGGAACAAGGGACAGAAAATAACGACGGAGAATAGAGCAAATGGCACTTTGCAGCATATGTAAGACAAGACATGCAATAGTTTTTACGAGCCGTTATGAAGACGGCAAGCGCATTGACGAGGGTTTCTGCCTCAAGTGCGCATACGAATCCGGTATCGCCGGAGTTACGGATATGTTCAAGGCTACCGGCATCAATGCCGATAACATCGACGAGATGAGCGACAGGCTCGAGGAGATGATCGCCAACAACGGTATGTCGGTCGATCCGGGAGATTTCCTTAAGCAGCTCGCAGGCGGCGACCTCGATCCCATGGGTGATGAGGACGACGATTCCTATGAGTTTGACGAAGACAGCACCCCCGTTGGCGTTGCTGATGAGGTAAAGCCCGGTGAAGACGGCAAGGACGATGACAAGGACAGCGAAGGCAAGAAGCCTTCCTTCTTCGATAACATCTTCGGCAGAAGACCCGGTTCGGAGGCCGAAGGAAACGGCGCTGAAACCTCAAGAGACAGACGTAAGGGCCGTCCGAGGATGAAGTTCCTCAACGAGTTCGGTACAAACCTTACCGAGCGTGCCGCTGAAGGCAAGATCGACAGGATCGTAGGCCGTGACAAGGAGATCGAGAGATGCGTTCAGATCCTCAACAGAAGGACCAAGAACAATCCCGTTCTGATCGGTGCCCCCGGCGTTGGTAAGACAGCCGTAGCACAGGGTCTCGCTGTTAAGATCGTTGAAGGCAGCGTGCCCGAGAAGCTCCTCAACATGCAGGTATGGCAGTTAGACCTTCCCGCAATGGTCGCAGGAACACAGTTCAGAGGCCAGTTCGAGAGCCGTATCAAGGGCGTCATCAATGAGGCCATCAAGGCAGAGAACATAATTCTCGTAATCGATGAGCTCCACACGATAATCGGCGCAGGAGACGCTGAGGGTTCCACCAACGCTGCTAACATCTTAAAGCCTGCTCTGGCGCGCGGAGAACTGCGTATCTTAGGTTCCACGACCACCGCAGAGTATAAGAAGATCGAGAAGGATTCAGCTCTTGAAAGACGTTTCCAGAAGGTCATGCTCGATGAGCCTTCCATTGAGACATCCATCGAGATCTTAAAGGGCATTAAGGATTACTACGAGAAGCACCACAACGTCACTTATTCCGACGAGGTTATAGAGTTCGCCGTTAAGGCTTCAAAGAGATACATCACCGACAGATACCTTCCCGATAAGGCGATCGACCTCATCGATGAGGCAGGTTCTGCCGCCAACCTCAGGAACATCAAGCTCGTTAAGCTTGCTAACACCAAGAAGGCTCTTGAGGAAGCCAAGACCGAGCACCAGAGGCAGATCGACTCCATGGAGAATTCTTCCCCCGAAGAGCGCGAGCAGGACTATGAAAAGGCTGCAGAGCTCAAGGCTAAGGTCGACAAGCTCACCAATGAGCTCGAGGCTCTGGAGAACGACGTTAAGCCCGATCCGATCCAGGTTGAGGATATCGCAAGGGTAGTGGAGATGTGGACGGGAATCCCTCTCAAGTCCATTTCAGAGACTGAGACTGAGAAGCTCGCTCATCTTGAAGAGAGACTCCATAAGAGAGTCATCGGCCAGGAAGAGGCTGTTCACGCCGTTTCCAATGCCGTCAGACGCACGAGAGCCGGCTTTACCAAGAAGCATAAGCCGACATCATTCATATTCGTAGGACCTACCGGTGTAGGTAAGACAGAGCTCGTTAAGGCGCTTGCCGAGGTTATGTTCGATTCCGAGGAAGCGCTTATCAGGATCGACATGTCAGAGTACATGGAACCTCATTCTGTCAGTAAGATGATCGGTTCCCCTCCGGGATATGTCGGCTTTGACGATGCGGGACAGCTGACCGAGCAGGTAAGGAGAAAGCCTTATTCCGTAGTCCTTTTCGACGAGATCGAGAAGGCTCATCCGGATGTGTTCAATCTCCTTTTGCAGATGCTCGATGACGGCGTTCTTACTGACAGCCACGGTCTGCACGTTAACTTTGAGAACTGCATCATCATAATGACGTCGAATGCCGGAAGCTCCGCAAAGGCAGCGACTATCGGCTTCTTCAACAGCACTAACGAGGCTTTGGAGCAGCACGTTCAGTCTGCGCTCAAGGAGACATTCCGTCCCGAGTTCCTTAACAGAGTCGATGACACGATCATATTCAAGCCTCTCAAGCCTGAGGAGATCCGCCAGATCGTCGACATCATGATCAAGGACGTATTCAGCGCACTCGAAGACAAGCACATCAAGGGCTCTCTGACGAAGGCTGCTGGCGACAGGCTGGCTTCCGTGGGTTACGACGAGAAGTACGGCGCAAGGCCGCTCAGAAAGGCCATCAGAAAGAACATCGAAGATCCGCTTTCGGACATGTTCCTGTCAGGCGAACTCAAGGATGTTGTGTCGCTTAAGATCGATTACAAGAAAGACAAGTTCGTTTTCGATACGGTCAAGGCGGAAGAATGAACAGCTGCGATACCTGCATGTATTCAGTAACGGATGAGATCACGGGAGAAGCCTTCTGTGATCTTGATCTTGATGAGGATGAGCTCATAAGGCTTAACCAGAGCCGCAGTAAGGAATGCCCGTTCTACAAAGACGGTGACGAATACAAGACGACCGTGAGGCGTCAGCTTTGACATGGATACCAGATTCAGAAGCATCGTAGATTCACTGAAGGATACGCAAAACGTCTCTAAAGAAGATCTTGCGTATCTTCTTGAATGTGACGGCTCTGATATCGAATATCTTAACGAAGCGGCAAGGGAAGTCTCAGAGAAGCACTTTCATAAAGAGGTCTACTTAAGAGGCCTTATCGAGTTTTCTAATTACTGCAAAAACAACTGCTATTACTGTGGTATCAGGGGCGGCAATCTGAAGGCTGAAAGATACAGACTCACTGAAGAGGAGATCCTTTCATGCTGCGAGATAGGCGAGAAGATGGGCTTTAAGACCTTTGTTCTTCAAAGCGGAGAAGACCCCTATTACACGGATGACATTATCGTCGACATCGTAAAGAAGATAAAGAAAGCTCACCCTGACTGTGCCGTCACGCTCTCTATAGGTGAGAAATCACATGAGAGCTATCAGAAGTATTTTGATGCCGGTGCTGACAGATATCTTCTGCGTCACGAGACCGCAAACGAAGAGCATTATTCAAAGCTTCATCCCGAATCAATGTCAGGGGCAGAGCGTAAGAAGTGCCTTTATGATCTCAAGGATATAGGTTTCCAAGTTGGCTGCGGGATAATGGTCGGAACGCCCTGCCAGACGGTTGAGCATATTTACGAAGACATTGTTTTCATGAAGGACTTACAGCCGCACATGATCGGCATAGGGCCTTTCATAGCCCATAAGGACACTCCGTTCAAGGATGAGCCCAACGGGAGCGTGGAGCGCACTCTGCGCCTTCTGGCGATATTAAGGCTGATATTCCCCAAGGTCCTGCTGCCTGCGACAACAGCTCTTGGTACAGCGGACGTAATGGGCAGAGAGAAGGGGATCCTTGCCGGAGCCAACGTAATGATGCCTAATCTGTCGCCCGTAAACGTGCGTAAGAAGTATCTGCTCTACGACGGGAAGATCTGTACGGGCGAAGAGGCGGCCGAATGCAACGCGTGCATGAGAGGCAGGGTGGAGCGCATAGGATTCCACATAGCCGACAGCAGAGGAGATCATCCGGATTTCATAAGATAGCAAAAGGGGCATCACGAAGATGCCCCTCTTTCTTGATTAACTCCTTGATCGGTGAAGTTAACGGTACTTGAAATCGTATGATGAATAGCCCCAGAACGTAGCCTTGCCGTTGGTCTTAACGGTTACTGTGATCGTGACCTTGGCGCCGGGTTTGATCGCGTAATCGGTCTTAGGTGTACCGACCCACACGCTACCGTTCTTCTTGAAGCTGAGTGAGCCTGAAGTCAAGCTCGTGGCTTTAGGTTCAGCAAGGAGCTTCACGTCGACTTCCTTGAGTGATTTCTTGAAGCTTGCGAGCTTACCTGACTTGTTGACCATTATGATGTCGAACTTGAATCCGTTGCCGCTGCTTCTGAAATTACCGATCTTGGAAGAGAACTTCTTTGTGGCAACGGGGACGACTTTCTTCTTGGTTGTTTCTGCCGTGGATTCGGAAGTTTCCTCTGTGGTAGCCTCAGTCGTAGCTTCCGTAGTAGCCTCGGTTGTAGCTTCTGTGGTAGCTTCAGTAGTTGCCTCAGTAGTTGCTTCGGTTGTAGCTTCTGTGGTTGTTTCTGACGTTGAAACGGTTTCCTGTGTTTCCAGAGAAGGACCGGTAGTGGTTGTCTGGATCGTAGGAAGTGTCTCTACGGGCTTTCTGCCGAATGCCGCACCGATCTTGTCGATGTTCTGCAGGATCAGAAGGATTCCGACGAAAGCAAGGATAATGACGCAAAGAGTGATGACACCGCCGATTCCGGGATCCTTTGCGGTCTTTGTGACTTTCTTCTTTTTGGTCTTCTTGATCGTATCGACAGGAGAGATGTTGGGCCTCTCGTGAGTTGAAGTCGAAGTCTTCTGGCTCTTCTCTACGGCAAGCATCCTTCTCGGATCCTCAGGCCTGATAGATTCGATGGCAGCGCCTGTGGGAGCGGGTTTGGAAAGAACGGGAGCCGTGTATTTCTTTGCAGCATCACCGGGACGCTGAGCTGCGGGAACAGCCTTGTCGTTCTTGGGCTCATTTTGAGCGGCAGGTGCCTTTGCTGCAGGTGCATTCTGAGCAGCAGGGGCTGCGGGCTTTTCGTTTGCTGCCTTAGCTGCTGCGGGTGCTGTGTGTGCAGGTGCAGCAGGCTTTTCGTTCTTTGCGGCTTTTGCAGCTGCAGGAGCCTGGTGAGAAGCTGCGGGAGCAGACTTTTCGTTCTGTGCCTTTGCTGCAGCGGGAGGTGTATGAGCTGCCTTGGCTGCAGCGGGAGGTGTATGAGCTGCCTTAGCTGATGCCGGAGCAGAGTGTGGAGCAGGAGGCGTTACCTTTTCGTTCTGAGCCTTTGCAGTGGCGGGAGCCTGGTGAGGTTCCTGAGCCTTGGGGGCCTTGTGAGCAGCTTCAGCTGCCCTTGCTGCTGCCGGCTTGGGTGAGTTAGCACCCTTGATGACGAAAGGTGAAGGTGCATCAGTCTCGTCCTGACCGACTTCGGGAATATCATCAAGGATATTGGCGGAGCTGAAAGCGTTTACGCCGGAAGATACTGTTCCGTAAGTCTTAACCTCAGGCTTCTTGTCAGCCTTGTGAGCCTTTGAAGGTTCCGGACGTGATGCGTTGGCGAAAGGACTCTTGTTCTTGTCATGCTCGGATGTGGCATAATCAAGATCTTTTCCTGAATTGAAAAGCTTTTCATCCTTCTTCTGTGAAGCAGCAGGTCTGGAATGGCCTTTATCGCTTCCGAATACGGGAGTGTTGTTCTTGTCAGGTCCCTTAGAAACGTTGTCAGAAGGCTTTCTGTCAAACGTGCCGCCGTCCTTGGGGAATGCGGGAATGTCTGCCTCGGGCTTCTTGGCGGGCTCAGCCGCAGGTTCAGCCTTGGGAGCTTCCTTTTCAGCGTTGAAGGGTGACTTGGATGATTCCGTATCTGCTAACGGCTTGAAAGCGTTAAACGTATCATCAATCTCAAAATCGTCGAACTCATCCTTGAAACTGTCAAAATCGTCTTTCACGTTATTGCCTTCCTTTAATTTGTCGGCGACTGAGTTTGAAGTGTCACCGGGTTTGAACTGTACGGCGAATGATGAATTAATGAAATCATCGTTGCCGTTGTTCGGTGGTGTCTGACCTTTTCCTTTGCTTTTGTTCAGGTCATCTGGATCAAATGGCATAGTTTTGTTCCTCACAGATTCTTAGATATAGTCTTATTCTATCGTTAATTGAATTTCATTCAATAATTAACGAGTCTATAGCGAGTCTATATTATTAAAATCAGGTGACATCTGCAACGGACTTGTTCCGGCGCGAAAACTATTTCCTTGACATTAATAGTGGCTGATGGTAATATCATTTGGCATTTACGGATAGGCTCGTGTGGCGGAATTGGCAGACGCAACGGACTTAAAATCCGTCGGAGTAAAATCCGTACCGGTTCAAGTCCGGTCACGAGCACCATTTATTCCGGAAAATGCAGCA
>JAFWQF010000082.1 GCA_017509205.1 Clostridiales bacterium
CGGTGCAAAGGCCGGTATCGCAGCAGCGGCAATCGCACTCACGATGGGTTGTGTTTTCGCTATCCCCTCTTCACGCAATGCGATCAACGCAAGCATCAAGGCATTCTTCAACAAGGAAGTTCCCCAGGGAGCCGTTGACGAGCAGATCAAGCAGTCCGAAGACAGAAAAGAAAGAGTAATCCCCACTGAAGACATGAAGCCCTCCGTTGCCGAAAGCGTTAAGGCCGAAGTCGCAAAGCAGGACAAGGAACAGGACGACTACTACAAGAACGTAACCGTAACAGCTGAGTACTACAAGGATGCTGAGCTCAACAAGCTCGCAAACTACTACACCCAGAAGAAGATGAATCTCATGGATCTCAAGAAGGACATCAAGTACAACGGTTACTATGAGCAGTTCAAGACAAACGACTGGTTCTCCGACGGTTTCTACGTATCCTACTGGATAGGTGACAACGCAACCGGTTATTCCGGCATGATTACCTGCTTCAAGGCAACAGACAAGCAGCTCGCAAGCTACATGAAGAACGCTCACGGACTGGTCAATGAAGAGCGAAAGAACCACAACCAGAAGACCGTTTCCTATGACAAGTTCTGGAAGAAGAGTACAGACTCCGAAGGCAACACGGTTTACACCGGTTCATGGAAAGGACCCGAGCCTGAGATGAAGCTCCTCCCTTCCGACAGAGCAAGATTCATGAACTTCAAGATCACTTACGACGCAAAGAACAATATCGCGATCGTTTCCATCGAAGACGGTGGCGGAGTAGGTTGAATCTTACTTCCTCTCTGAGATTTTGTCCGACCAACACGAAAGGGCTGCAGTTTAGCTGCGGCCCTTTTTCTTTGCTTTCTTTTCGAGATACATGGCTTTGTCGGCTTTCTTCATGCACTCACCGACCCCGTGCCAGTCCGTCATGTCGCAGGTACCTATCGAAGCACCCATTTCGAACGGGTATTTGCCGCTCTGGTTGACCGTGCGCATGTTGTTCCTGACGCCTCTGATGAACTTGCCTACCCTGCCGGGTTCACCCAAAACAAGTACCGCCTCGAACTCGTCGCCGCCCATCCTTGCAACGAACTCATCTGAATTGAGCGCGTTGTCGATGCACTTTGCGAGTTCCACGATCGCATCGTCACCGCTGTTATGACCATAGGTATCGTTGACAGCCTTAAGATTGTCCATGTCGATCGATACGATGGCCAAAGGCTTTTTCATCCTGCCTTCCTTGTCGAACTTCTCGGACAGCCTCTTTTCAAAGCCTCTTCTGTTCAAGATTCCCGTGAGAGGATCCCTGATGTAAAGGCTCATGACGTCTGAGATACCGAAGAGCTTCTCGTAGAGCTCGAACTTGTTCATGTTCTCGCCGACCTTCATCAGGAGGTATTCGACCTTGAAATCAAGGAATGCGGGAATATCAGTATCAACTGTCATGGCCATATAGCCGTAGATTTCGTTCTTATATGCCAGAGGGAAATGCAGGCGCATACCCTTTCTGTTCTTCTCAAGTTCATCCGGGAAGATCTTATTGTCCGGATAGGGGATGTCCTTTATTATGCTCTCGCCCTTGTTCTCGAAATATCCTACGACTTCCCTGTTGTCTTCCCTGTATCTGCAGATATAGCAGGACTTGACGCTTTCAATATTCCTAAACAGGTCGAGAGTAACCTTTTTGCCGTCTTCTTTGGTGAGAGCGCCCTCGAAAAGGTCGCTGATGACTACATATTCCCTGCCGCTCTCGTTTGTCACCGATACTTCGGCCTTCAGATCGCAAAGAGCCGCGAAGACATCTCTTTCGACAAAAAGATCGCCGGTACTCTCACGCAGGATAAGTGTCTCGGGAACATATGTCTCAAGTTCTCTCGGTTTTCCCGCTAAAACATCTTCGAGGACTTCGATCGCCGTATCCACAAATGCATCATTCGAGATTCCGACCGTGGTAATTGAAGGGATATAATCCTGAACTTCACTTACGTTGTCCACGCCGCTGATCATGACATCCTGCGGGACCGTATAGCCGCGCTTGCGCAGCTCATTGCAGAGAGCCAGCGCTTCATAGTCATTGGAGCATATGATCGCCTCAGGGAGCTTGCCATTCTTCTTGATGAAGAAATCAGCCATCTGCGGGCCCTGGTCGAACCAGTAATTTCCGTGGTATATCTTCTTCTCGGAAACCTTGTATCCGGCCTCTGCCATGGCATCTTCAAAGCCCTGTCTTCTGGCAAAAGAGTCGTCAACATCGTCTCTTCCCGTGACAAAGCCGATGTCCTTGGTCTTGCACTTGGAAATGACGTGCTTTGCGATCGTATACATCAGGAGCCTGTTATCAGGAATAATGTTGTAGAAGCCCGGGATCTCCGCTCTTACGCAAATGACAGGAGGGGCATCATTATCGGCCAGAAGATCTTCTATCAGGTCTTTAGCAACGCCCTCATGTATCAGGGTGTCCGAGCAGAGTATTATGCCGTCGTAATCGTGTACGTCAGGCAGTGACAGTATGCTCTTGAAACCGATAACGTGAAGAGGGTTCTTCGTAGGCATCGAGCAGATGCCGAAAACATCGATCGTGTAGTCCTTTTCGCGGGCATAGTAATCAAGACGCTTCAGTATTCCCAAAGCGAAATCCCTGTACATGTCACCGATAAAAACGCAGATCTTCATGCCGACATTATACTAACCTGATGCCGAGACTGTAAAGAAAAATTAATAAGGGTTATCTGTTGTCGACCTTCTCGGGATACATGTCGTGATTGAAAAGCCTGTCTTCTGCGACCTTCTCCCACTTCGTGCCGGGCTTGCCGTAGTTGCAGTAAGGATCGATCGAGATGCCGCCGCGCGGTGTGAACTTGCCCCAGACCTCAATGTACTTGGGATCCATGAGCTTTATCAGGTCCTTCATGATTATGTTCACGCAGTCCTCGTGGAAGTCGCCGTGATTTCTGAACGAGAACAGATAGAGCTTTAATGACTTGCTCTCAACCATGCGTTCGCCCGGAACGTATGAGATCGTGATAGTTGCGAAGTCAGGCTGGCCAGTGATCGGGCAAAGGCTGGTAAATTCAGGGCAGTTGAACTTTACGAAATAATCGTTGTCAGGATGCTTGTTGATGAACGTCTCGAGTACTGAAGGATCGTAGTCCTGGCTGTACTTCGTGCCGTTGCTTCCGAGTTTTGTAAGTCCTTCGTTTTCGCGCATGTTATCACCCCTTGATGAAGTTGTAACTGATGTCTTCGTCGTAGACATCGATGCCTTCGGCTTTCTTGACTGCCTTTACGACAGCGTATGTTACGGGCGTGAAGAGGACTTCGTAGCCAACCTTGAATATGTACTGGAAAAGGATCATCTTGAGGACAACGGAATTCTCCATGGTGCCCCAGAATGAGATCGTAATGAAGATGACTGAATCAAGTCCCTCACCTACCACAGTTGAAAGGATCGTGCGGATCCAGAGCTTCTTTCCCTTGGTCGCAACCTTGAGTTTTGAGAGGATCACGGAGTTGGAGAACTCACCGAAAAGATATCCCGCAAAAGAAGCGAAAGCGACACGGGGTGTTGTTCCGAGAACCGCCTCAAAAGCCTCCTGATTCTCCCAGTAACCCGGATGCGGAAGCGCAATAGTTACGAGATAGACCATTACCGCAAAGAAGCTGCAGATGAAACCGAGCCAGATGATGGTGCGTGCTTTTCTGAAACCATAGACCTCGGTGAAAACATCACCTATGATGTATGTCAGCGGGAAAAGGATTACTGCGGCAGGCAGAGTGATGTCAGCTGTAACTGCCCACATCTTGCCTGCTACGAGGTTTGATAAAAGAAGGCATGTCACGAAGACAATGCCGATGACCATGAAAAGTCTTGATACGTTTTTCGATTCGTCCATATAACACTCCAAGAATAAAAAATGCCCCCTCATCAGGAGCCGCATAAAACCAAACGGGCATGCAAAACATGCTCAGATAATGATCAAATGAAGTCCTGGTTTTGTTTAACGACAGGATGGCACAAACGAACTGTCGACCCGGAGGGGTGGTTCCGAGGCACGGATAATCTAACATCTAACCCTAATAAGGTCAAGCGAAATCAGAAGTTATCTTGTATAATATACAAAAAGATAAAGGAAATTTGATGTGAATAAGAAGAACTCTGTATTCGCAGCAGCCTGCCTTGTTGCAGGCAACGGCATCGGAAGCGGTGTCATGGCCATCCCCTTCTTCGTTCAGAAGGCGGGGATCCTTGGTGGCGTGATCGCGTTTCTTCTCTCATTCACCGTTACCGTTCTTCTTCACCTCATGATCGCAGAGGTTCTTCTGACGGTAAAATCTGACAGCGGCGACATATTAGAAGGCTTTAACCTGTATCTGTTCAGAGGAAGGCTCAAACCTGTTCTCACGGTGTTCTTCTTCATTCTGCTGGTAACTATCCTCATGGCGAATCTGTCAGCATACATATCGGGAACCGTAGAAATACTTGAAGGACTTGTCCCGCTCCCTGCGATCGCCGTGAAGCTCCTGTTTTTCGCCGTCTGCGCCGTCATTGTTCTGATGGGTCTTTATACCGTCGGAATATCCGAAAAGATTACGATCGTGTTCATGTGTTTCCTTCTGATCCCCACGATAGTCTTATCTCTTCTTCACAGGAACGGTGCGGGAATTTCCCTGACCGGCGGACTTGATGCCTTTGCCGCGGTATTCAGCATGATCATGTTCTCATTCTCTGCGGTATTCGCTATACCTCAGGTGGTTGAACTCCTGGACAGGGATGCCGTAAAGATAAGAAAAGCTGTCTGGTTAGGCACAGGCCTTAACTTTGTCATGTCCGCCTCGGTTGCATTTTGCGCGGTGCTGTCATCAAAGGAAGTCACAAGGATAGCCATAATCGGATGGGCGGATTCCGTCGGCGGAGCCGTGAAGATCGCGGGTTCTGTTTTCATCGTTTGCGCGATGCTGACTTCGTTCTGGACCACAGGACTTGCCGCAAGCGAGATGATCAGGATCAGGTTAAAACAGTCAAGCTTCATATCGTTCTGCATCGCTACCTTGCCTGCCCTGCTCCTTACATTCGTTGTTAGCAGCAAGTTCACGAACTTTCTTAAGGTCGGCGGCGGTGCTATCGCTATGGTTATTTCAGTAATGATCATTCCGACGTTCATCATCGCAATGAAAGGCAGAAAGCCCCAAGTGCTAACGAAGTCCGGTGCATCACTGCCTTCTGTAATATTTGTACTTGTCATGCACATTCTCATGGCAGTCGGTGCTTTCATAGACTTTTGAGGAGGGCTGCTTAATTGGAATTCTCTTTTGGAACATCTAAAGATGCACCTGAAGTATTAAGGCTTCTCGAGGGAGAATCGTACAAGGGCGATTTGAGCATCATATTCACGCGCCGCAGTGATCCTGTTGAATCTCTGCTGATGGAAAGCGACGGCGCCATCACAGGTGTCATAAGAGACAAAAGCGGACATGTGATCGCAACGCTTTCCGCGGTTCCCAGACATATGTACATCGGCGGCGAATTAAAGAAGGTCGCCTACCTCACGGGCTTTAAGAAGGATCTGTCTTACAACAAGATCATCAACTGGAAAACGGTCTTTTCGAAGATGAACGAGACAGGCAATTACGATTGCTATTTCTGCTGCTTCGTCGGAGACAATGACCTGATAATAAACATGCTCACAAAGCGCCGCGCAAGGCTTCCCTACACCCTTCCGATATGTAAACTTGAAGCTTTCATATACAACCCACGTGTAAAGGTAAAAGATCCGCATCCGGAACTTGAATTTAAGAGAGCAACGGCTGACAGCATAAATTACGTGATCAGCTTCATCAGCGGTCAGGGAAAAGGTCATGACATGTTCCATAAGCTTGATTCAGTCTCTGACATCAAGACGCTTAAAACAGACGACTTTTACTATCTGACCAAAGGCGGCAGAGTTGTTGCCGCAGCGGCTCTTTGGAACAGGCAGAGCGTCAAGCAGTACATCCTTAAGGAATGCCGCGGAAAGATGAAGCTCGCGCGTTGCTTAAATCCCCTATTGTCACTCCTCGGATATGTAAAGTTCCCGCCTGACAACACTCAGGTCAACCTGGCTTATATATCTTTCGCTGAAGCTGAAAACAACGATCCTGAATTACTGACTTCGCTTCTTTCAAGGATAATGAAAGAGGCTGACGGCAAATTTGAAGCAGTCATAATTGGAGCCGTTCCTTCAAGCTGGAAACACAAGGTATATAAGAAGATCCGCGGGATCAGCATCATGCATAACATCGCGCAGATCGTAATGAACGGAATAAACGACAATCCCCCTGCTGACATCGACGGGGAGAATTCCGATCTTGAGTGCGCGCTGCTATAAAAGGCATAATCCTCTTAAATTTATTTTATGTTATATTATGTGCTATGGAATAAGAAAGGATTACTACCATGGCAGTATTATGCAAAAACTGTGCAGGCAAGCTGATATTCAATCCGGCTTCACAGAAGCTGGAGTGCAGTACCTGCGGCAGTTCATTCAGACCGGAAGACGTTGAAGACGTCTATGCTTCCAAAAGTGCCAAGTACTATGACACCAGAGTCTATGTATGCAGTCACTGCGGCGCGGAAGTCATCACGAGCGATACCGAAGCATCCACCTTCTGCGTCTACTGCGGAAACCCGGCGATCGTCTTCAGCAGGATATCAAGGGAATACAGGCCTGACGGACTCATACCGTTTAAGATCACCAAAGAACAGGCCATAAGCAACATCACTAAGAAATTCCTGAACAACCCGATAGTTCCCAAAGAGGTTGCCGGAAAGTGCAGACCTGAAAACATTCGCGGCATCTATGTTCCCTATTGGGTTATAAATGCGAAGTTCACTGAAGCCGATTTTTTGAGCGGCGTGGTCAAGCGCGGCAAGAGTTCAGAAACCAGATATTACTCAAGAGCCTGCGAAACCCAGCTTCGTAATGTTCCGATAGACGGTTCAAGGATACTGAACGATGACACCAGCTTAAAACTCGAGCCTTTCTATCTTGAAGATTCGAAAGACTTCGACGAGGATTATCTGAACGGATTCTATTCGAACACCTCGGATCTGAGATTCTTCGATCTTCGTGAATCCGCGGCGAAAAGATGCCATAAGCTGGTATCCGAAGAAGTGATAAAATCCATTCCTTCAAATGCCAGAGACGTAAAGATCAGGGACACTATCTACTGGGTCGACATAGAAGACGATCCCATCTACATGATGATGCCCGTATGGTTTTTCACTTTTAAGTACAAAGGCAAGCCCTACACTATCCTGGTAAACGGCCAGACAGGCAAAGTCGTGGGAACTCTGCCATGGCAGAGCAAGCGCATTGTTGCGATTGCAGGCTCGCTCTTCATTGCGATAACAGCTCTTGTATCCTTCTTATTCATGGCCTGGATGCACAACATAAACAATTTGTTTGTCTTCGCCGTGGCAATCCTCATAACAGGAGGCATGGCGATCTTCACAAAAGTCATAACGGGCCTAAAGAAGATCTACAGGAATCTCAGGCTGACACAGTCTGAAGGCATCTTCAACTTCGTAAAGAAAAGGCAGGTGTGATCAAAATGCACGACGCACAGTTTTTGCAGATAGTATTAGTCATGGGAATAACACTCCTTTTTACGAGTGTTTCATATTCGATATTCATCACTTACATGATACTGAAGAAATTCAGCGATCTCGGTGACTCTTCCTGTAAGCTGAATGAATATGCACCCAAAGGTCTCAGCTATACGCGCATGGTAGATAACGTTCCGACAAACGAGAAGTACTTCCTTCTGGCTGATTACGGCGTGGATCCGTACTTGGACAAGAAGCACAGCATCCCCGAAGTCCTTCTCAGGAATGCGGAAAAAGATCAGGAAGAAGAATTCTAGAGAAAGAGGTTTTTATGCAGGATAAAAAAGGCGTAATCTTCGACATGGACGGAACGGTCTGGGACTCTTCCGAGAATGTCGCAAAGGCATGGACTGTAAAGGTCCATGAAGCAGGCTACACAGACAAGGTTGTCACAAGAGAAGACATCCAGAGAAACATGGGCAAGCCCATGGACGAGATTGCCGACAATCTTTTCACATACGCTGAAAAAGGCGAAGCGAGAAATGCCCTCAGATTCTCATGCGAGAACTATGAGAATGAATACTTAAGAGGCCACGGCGGCATCCTTTACGACGGGATCTGCGAGACCTGGGCAAAACTCAAGGAGATGGGCTATCACGTCTATATCGTAAGTAATTGCCAGGCAGGCTACATCGAATCTTTCCTGGAGTTCTACAAGATCGCATACGGCAGGCCTGAAGACCTCGTTGAAGACATCGAGTGCTACGGAAATAATTTCCTGCAGAAGGATGAGAACATTAAGCTCATTGCAGAACGCAACGGCCTTACCGCGGCATGCTACGTAGGCGACATCCAGAGCGATTACGACTCCACCGTGAAAGCCGGATTCCCCTTCATCCACGCAAAGTACGGCTTCGGCACGATCAACACCGAAGTCCCTTACATCAACAGTTTCGACGAACTTACAAAGGTCGTCCCTGAAGTCATCGGTTAACAAGAAAGGAGATCAACATGTCCAAAGACGAAATCTCAATTCCCCCTATCCTCAAGATCGAGCGCGGAGTTACCTCACACATCGGTGAATACCTGAAGGCTGAAGATTTTACTCAGGTCGTAATCCTTTTCGGAAACGGTCTCATCGCCATGTTCGGCGATACCGTCTTCAAGTCTTTCGACGAAGCCGGCGTAAAGGTTCTTCACAGCCAGGAGATGGACACTGTTGACTTCAAAGACATAACTGATCTTGCATTTGAGCTTCCAAACAAGACTCAGGCGATAATCGGAATGGGCGGCGGAAAAGTCATAGACGCAGCTAAATATATCGGATACATTCTCCGTATTCCCTTCATCAGCGTGCCTACGAGCTCATCATCAGACGGATTCTCGAGCTCTACCGCATCCCTCATCGTTGACGGCCACAGAAAATCACTTCCCGCAAAGATGGCTTACGGCATTCTCGTAGACACTGACATCATCAAGAGCGCACCCGTCAGATTCCTTCATTCCGGAGTCGGCGACATGGTCGCCAAGATACAGTCGACTTACGACTGGCAGCATGAGGAAGACTTGGGCTACGGCGAAGTAAACGACTTCGCTTTCATGATCGCCAAGAAAGCAGTCAACTCATTCGTCAGAACCCCTTTCCAGTCAACTGAAGAAGACCTCTTCCTTAAAGAACTCTTAGACTCTCTCGCAATGAGCGGCGTCGCAAACGAGATCGCAGGAAACTCTGCTCCTACAAGCGGCAGCGAGCACCTGATCTCACACGCACTTGATTCATTCTTAGAGCGTCCTCAGCTCCACGGCGTACAGGTCGGCATCGCGACATACATCATGTGCAAGATATTGGATCACCGCTGGCAGAGAGTAGACACCGTCTTCACGAAGACAGGCTTCTGGGACTACTGTGCAACGCTCGATCTCAAGGTCGAAGATTACGCTAAGGCGATCGATCTTGCGCCTTCGATGAAGCCTCACCGCCACACCTATCTGCACGAGGAAAAGTTCAGAGAGATGGCAAAGGCTCTTCTCACCACAGATGAAAAACTAAAGGCAATACTGCATTGATATGAAACTCGCAACACTTTCTGAAAAAGAGATAATCATAACGCTGATAGCACTCGCGCTCCTTCTTCTGTTCGCGTTCGTATTCGGCACGCTCATGGAAAAGATCAAGGGACCGCGCGTAGTCGGCGAGATCCTTGGCGGCATGATCTTGGGCGGAAGCTGCCTGTTCCTGCTCTTCCATGCCATTTCACAGCAGATATTCTTCTTCTATCCCGAAGAAGGCAAAGTCTTAAACATCTTCTATCAGTTGGGACTCATATTCCTGATGTTCCTGTCAGGTTACAACACCGACATCAAAGTCGATAAGACGAACGCGAAAACGATAAGTCTCGTGTTCATCGGAGCGACCGTTCTTCCGATGGCGGGAAGCATCCCGTTCTTCGGTCTCTTCAAAGAACACTTCATAGGAAGCATAAACAACGAGACAGCTTACTGCCTGGTCTTTGCGATCGGTGTCGCGATAACATCGATCCCCGTAATATCGAAGATCTTTTTCGACATGGGGATAATGAACACGAAGTTCTCCAACACTGTCCTGACGGTTTCCACGTTCCAGGATCTGTGCCTTTGGATCCTCTTAAATGTTGCGACGAGGATTGCGCAGTCCGGCGAGATAAAGCTCGTTGAGATGATCGTCATCGTGTTTGTCACGATCGGCATTTTCGTAGCTATCGCACTCATCTCAAAACACGTAAAGCAGATAAAGACCGAATGGAAACCGGTAACGTTCTACTCTTTGAGTTTCGTAGTGCTGCTTCTTACATGCGGTCTTCTCTACATCGCGGGAATAAACATCATGTATTCCGCATTCGTCATCGGCTATCTGATAAAGGCTGTTTTCGGAACGGAAGAGACAACCAAAAACAGAATGCATTCTCTCGAACAGATCGCATTCTCATTTTTCATTCCAATCTATTTCGCACTCGTCGGAATACAGCTCAACGTCGTACACGATTTCTCGGTCACGAGATTCCTTCTGTTCTTCGTGATCGCATTCGGACTTGAGTTCATAGGAACGTGGCTGTTGCTCCTGCCTTCAGGCCTTAAGATGAGCACTAAGATGAACTTCGCGATAACGATGAATGCAAGAGGCGGCCCGGGAATCGTCCTCGCGACAGTCGCATATTCATACAACATCATCAGCCTGGAATTCTTCACAGTGCTGATACTTACAACGATGCTCTCATCCATGATCGCAGGCTACTACCTCCGTCTGCAGCAGAGAAAAGACGCAAATGTCTTCAACGAGCTTTAAACAAACATAATGATATAATCGGACAAAAAGGAGATAATACATGGCAGATAAAACACGCGCAGAAGAACTTTACGAGAAGTACGACAAGGGCGAGATGGACATCCAGACGTTCCTCAAGCAGTTCGGCAAGGAGAAGTTCTTCTACTCAACACCTTTCGGTGAAAAGAAGGATGGCAACAAGACGTTTTTCGTTCTGAAAGCACCTGACAATGCAGGATTCCTCCCTGTCTTCACCACCACTGACAGAGCCAAGGCTTTCTTTGAGAAGATGGACCGCGCAGGATACATGCTCATGCAGGGCACATTCCACGATATAGTTTCAACAGCAAAAAAGGCCAACGAAAAGGCTCCCTTACAGCTCGGTGTAATCGTTGATCCCGGCTATCCTCAGATTCACGTCGAAGCAAAGAACCTTGATCCCGTGATCGATGCAACAAGGTAATAATCATGCCCGTCACATACAGAAAACTCACGGCATCAGATCTTGATACGTTCATAAGCATGCGCATCACTCAGCTCAGAGAAGAAGGCGCAACTGAAGACATTGATCTCGTGCCCGCATTAAAGGATTATTACAACCGTCATTTATCTGACGGCACGTTCGTTTCATGGCTTGCAGTGGACGGTGAAAAGATAATCGGAACCAGCGGCATGTCATTTGTTGAAAAACCGCCTTATTTCAGCTGCCCGACAGGCAGGATAGGTCTTCTTTCGAGCATGTTCACTGAGCCTTCGTACAGGCGCATGGGCATCGCGAAAGAACTGCTTCACAGAGTGGTCTGCGAGGCAAGAGACTATGGCTGCGGTGCCGTTCAGATCACCGCGTCAGACATGGGCGTAAAACTCTACACTGCTTACGGATTTGTCCACAACGGCAACTTCATGCAGTACAAACTGTGAGGATTATATGGAAATCAAACGCATAGACGAAGTTAACGATACGATCGGCGAATTCATAAACAAAGAGTTTTCCGATTACGCAAGACAGAATGGGGTCACGCTGAACTACGATGAATTCAATTTTGTCGCAGAAGATGACGACGGCACGGTCCTCGGTGTGATCACAGGCCGCACTACATACAACGAAGTTCACATAGTCGATCTCATCGTCAATCACGAATGCAGAAGAGGCGGCGTCGGAAGTAAGCTTGTTGCTGCAGTTGAGGAAGCATACAAAGGCAAAGGATACAGCAAGATCACTCTCACGACATGCGGTTTTCAGGCACCAGGTTTCTACAAGAAGCAGGGCTACGAACTTGAGTTCGTAAGAGAAGACAAAGACCCTAAGCTTTCAAAATACTTCTTTGCAAAACACATCTGAGCAGATGGAACAGACCGGCAGAAAAACAAAGAAATATGCTTATGCTGCTCTTTTGACTGCAGGATTATTTGCCGTACAGTTTCTGTTCAGTAGGCTGGGATGGCTTGCCGCAGGACTATTTGATTATTCATCTTTCGACAAGGAAGAAGTGTTTGCAAGACTCGCTGTCCATCACATAATCCAGATGCTGCTCGCTCTTCTGCTGATCTTCATACTCGTCAAGACCAAGAAGACTGAAGAATTCAAGCTCGCACCGAAATACGATGCAAAAGGAATCAGATATACGCTAATATTCTGCGCTGTGCTGACGGCATACTATGTCGTTTTGTACATCGTCGGTTCCTTCACCGGAACGATCGGCTCGTTCAGTCACGAGCTCACTCCTGTAAACGTCACAGGATATCTTGGTTTCCAACTGCTGCTTTCAGGGCCTTCGGAAGAGATTCTGTTCCGTTCATTGCCGGTCACACTGCTTCTTTCATGCCTGAAGTCAGACACTAAAAAAGACAATACTATCGCCATTGTCATTGCAGCCATCCTGTTTGCGATCGCGCACATTGATTTCTTCACTTTTTCGTTTGACTTGTTCCAGGTATGTTATGCCTTTGTTTTGGGTCTGATATACGGATATACTTTTATTAAGACGAAAAGCGTCATCTACCCGATTACAATGCACAGCATGAGCAACGTGATATCAGTCGGCGGATGCTATCTGTATATGTTTTTATCTGCCGGCAGGTAATTCGAAATGGACAAAAAAGCTTACATAGAACTCATAGACGAAACTATCGCAAACGGCAGATACAAGGCCGACTGGTCTTCCCTGTCAGGGCACAAGATTCCTTCATGGTATTACGAAGCCAAGTTCGGAATATTCATTCATTGGGGAATCTACAGTGTTCCCGCTTATGCATGCGAATGGTATCCGAGGTGGATGTACAACCCGACATCACACGAATACGAATTTCACAAGAAGAACTTCGGCGATCCTTCCGTATTCGGTTACAAGGACTTCATTCCCATGTTCAAGGGCGAAAAGTTCGATGCGGATCAATGGGTGGAGCTCTTCAAAAACGCAGGTGCGAAGTACGTGATGCCAGTAGCTGAACATCACGACGGCTTTGCGATGTATGATACGGATCTCAACCGCTGGAACGCAGCGAAGATGGGACCCTGCAAAGACATCGCACTCGAGATAAAACGAGCATGCGAAGACAAAGGTCTTGCCTTCTGCGCATCTTCTCACAGAGCAGAGCACTACTTCTTCATGAACATGGGAAGGTCCATAGACAGTGACGTTAACGATGAGGAATACAGTGACTTCTACGGTCCCGCCGTCCTCACTCCTGAGCTTTCTGACACCGCCGTCTTTGCTACGATCAACGACATCTTTGCAGCGCAGCCTGATGAAGAATTCCTCACTGACTGGCTCGTGCGCACATGCGAGCTTGTAGACAGATTAAAGCCATCTATCCTCTACTTCGATTCATGGATTCACAACGTTGCATTCAAGCCTTACCTCAAGAAGGTCTGCGCATACTACTATAACCGTGCTCTTGAGTGGGGCAAGGAAGTAACGATCAACTTCAAGCACAACGCTTTCCCGCCTGATGTCGCAACTTACGACGTTGAGCGCGGAGCTCTTACCGACATTTCTCCAACTCCCTGGCAGACCGACACAGCGATCGGCAGAAAGTCATGGGGATACACCAAGGATAACGAGTTCAAACCTGCAAGGCAGATCATCACCGATCTCATCGACATCGTCAGTAAGAACGGAATGCTTTTGCTCAATGTCGGTCCCAAGCCCGACGGCACGATCACCGATGAAGAAACAGCAGTTCTTCTCGAGATCGGCGAGTGGCTGAAAACAAACGGCGAAGGCATCTACGGAACAACGCCGTGGAAGGTTTTCGGTGAAGGTGAAGTCAACAACATCGAAGGTTCTTTCCGCGACAACGACGAGAAAGCATTCACTTCAAAAGACTACAGATTCACTTACAAGAACGGATGTCTTTACGCTTTCTGCATGCATCCGGATAATAATGAATTCTGTATCAGTTCTTTGAAGATAAAGGGCGAATTCGACATCGTTACGGGCAAGGTTGAAGCGCTTGGCAGTTACTCTGTTACAGAGTGCAACCGCGATACTGAAGGACTCCACATCTTCATAGATAAGATGCCCGCTTCAGACAAACCCATAGGATTTAAGATCGAGATAATCTGATCAGCTTAAGATGCTTTTCGCTGCAAGGTATGCTTCGCTCATGCATGCCTGAAGATTGAATCCGCCGCTGATGCCGTCAATATCAAGTGCTTCTCCGAGGATGTAAAGACCCGGTACGATCTTTGACTGCATCGTCTTGCGGTCGACTTCATTTAATACTACGCCGCCTCTGGTAACGTATGCTTTTTCAAGGTCAGGCACCTTGTCGATACTGATCTTGAGATGCTTCATCTGCCGGCATATCTTCTTTCTTTTGTCCTTCAGGAAACCCTGTGCGTACATGTCAGATGCATCAGCCTGCGCTGCTATTTCCGCCGCGACAGATGCGGGAACAAATCTTGAAAGGATAGTAGTTATCTTCGTGTCAGCATGTGCATTTATCTGAGATTGAAGTTCGCTGTCGAATGCCTCATCATTAAGCTCAGGAACAAGATCAAGTTCAAGATATACGTTCTTTACATCAAGAGGGATTTCTCTTGATATCTCCATCGGTGCAGGGCCCGTAAGTCCGAAATCCGCAAACAGAGTGTCCCCTTCAAAGGATGCTGTCTTCTTATCTCCATCGAATACACTTATCCGTGCGTTTACGGATACACCGCTCAAGCTTTTGCAAAGCTTAGCTGAAGCTTCATCCGCCTTAATTGGTGCAAGCGCTGCTTTAACATGGTTTACGCTATGTCCCAGCCTTTTCGCAAACTTATATGAATCACCGGAAGAACCTGTATGCGTGAAAGAGTTTCCGCCGCACGAAAGGATTACCTGATCGAAGTGATATGTTCCTTTATCCGTTATTACTTCGAAGTCATCTGACTTATTTATTTCAGTTACCTTAGTCTCACGAAGTATTTCCGTACTGTCAGAAATATATTCAACGATTGCATCCCTGACTCTGACAGCACTGTCGCACACGGGGAATATCCTGTTGTTCTCTTCTTCCTTTAGCTTAAGACCGAGTTCATTCTCAACAAAAGACATGGTGTCTTCAGGGCCATATTCCTTCAGCGCAGGATAGATGAATTTCTCTGCTTCGTGATAACACTTCTTAAGCTGTGAAGCATCTTTGCGGTTGGTAATATTGCAGCGTCCGTGACCGGTCAGTATCAGCTTTTTACCGGGTACGGGATTCCTGTCTATGAGAGTGACCTCCATGTCACTGCTTCCATTAAGGCGCTTCAACTGACAGGCCGCAAAAAGGCCCGCTGCACCGCCGCCGATTATCCCAACTCTCTTTTTCATACAGATATTCTATCTCAATTATCCTGACGGGGAATAATCTTTTTCCGTTCCGCGAAAATACCCAAGACAGAAGGGCTTTGAGGCTTTAAAATATAACTGTTGTAAGATCGGACAAAACAATATCGAAAATGACAGGAACTGTAATCCACCGGAAGTTATACTGACCTCATCAAGGAAGGAGAACACGAGATGGAGTGGCTCACGGGTATCAGATCAGCGATAGACTTTATTGAGAACAATCTTGAAAATGACATCAGTGTACAGGATGTCGCTGACAAGGTCTTTATCTCTCCGATCTTTCTGCAGCGCGGCTTCTCGCTCATGACCGGTTTTACGGTCGGTGAGTACATCCGCAACAGAAGACTCTATCAGGCGGCGCTCGACCTGGTAAACACGGAAGATATGGTTATCGTCATCGCCTACCGCTACTGCTATGAGACACCCGAGAGCTTCACAAAAGCATTCTCGCGTTTCCACGGAGTAACGCCTTCACAGGTAAGGAACAGCACTCCGTTCAAGCCTTTCCTTCCTATAAAGATCAACTTAACTGTTCAAGGAGGAAACAACATGGATTACAAGATCAAGCAGATGACCGGCTTCAAGGTCATAGGATTCCAGAAGACATTTGACACAGAGACTTCTTACGCAGAGATCCCGAAGTTCTGGGATGAGATCTGCACCAAGTACGCTAACAACGTCTGGGCAGGAAAAGCACCCGCGAACGATTTTGAAAAGGCCGTAAAAGATTACAACATCGGCGAATACGGCATCTGCATCGATGACATCGGCGGCAGCAAGTTCAGATATCTGATCGCAGGAAAGTACGAAGGCGGAGAAGTTCCCGAGGGTATGGAAGTTTTTGAATTTCCCGTCGGAGACTGGGCTGTCTTTGATATCTACGGACCCTGCCCCGGAGCTCTCCAGTCTGTAAACACAAAGATCTTCACAGAGTGGCTCCCCGGCAATCCCGAGTATGAGATCTCAGGCAACGCGAACGTCGAATGGTACGACTGCATGACAATGCCGAACGACAAGGATTACCACAGCGCGATCTGGATACCGGTCAAGAAGAAATAAGCAATAAGCTTTCAACAGCGAGGCTGCCTGATGGCGGCCTCTTTTCATGTCTGTCTGATATTAAGAACACTGATCCCGGCAGTTGACAATCTAACACTTGTTAGATAAAATCCCTCTAACAATCGTTAGAGAGGTGATGGCATGAACACCAAGGATAAGATAATGGACGTTGCGCTTCACATGTTCTCGGAAAGAGGCTATGAGGCTGTCTCGATAAGAGATATCTGCGGCAGCGTAGGCATCAAGGAGAGCACTCTCTACTACCATTTCAAGAACAAGAAAGACATTCTTGATTCACTGGTCAATAAATTTAAAGATCATATAGACGGTCTTCTGAGCCATATCAGCGAGATACCGGAAAAACCTTCAAAGAAACTCAAAAAGAGTGATGTCGCGGCTTCAAAATTAATCGACACTTACATGATGGACAGTTATCTTTTCGATCCGTTCTGCAACCTTATGATCAGGCTGATGATGATCGAGCAGTTTCACAACGATGAGATCCGTGTTCTATATGAGAAGACACTGTTCACAGATCCGTACAACATCTACATGAATGTATTCAGACGGCTTTCCTCGCAGGGAGTATTTCCTGAAGAACAGGTCGAAAGCATCGTGCGCAGGTATCATGCATACATGACCATGCTCACCTTCAAGCATCTGCTGAACGGTGACCTCACGGATAAACGTAAGAAAGCATATGCAAAAGAAGTCCATGAGCTGATGTGCGGGACCTTAATATGAAAAAGATCGCAATGTTCACTATGGGCACCAGAGGCGATGTCCAGCCGTATATTTATCTTTGCAAAGGTCTTATGAGAGCCGGATTTGATGTTATACTCGGTTCCCACCCCTGCTGGAGATCCCTTATAGAATCATACGGCATCCATTTCGAACCCGTCGGGCCTGACATCGATATCGAGGAAGAAGCTGCAAGGATCCGCGGGAAGTCTGCTAATGCAGTACTCAGCATGATTCGCTGCATGAATTTCATCATGAAGATAATACAGAGTTCTTCCAAAGAAGTATACGAACTGTGCAAAGGAAGGGACCTGATCGTTGTAACACACAGTAAGATGGGTGCAGTAGAAGCCGGTGTGCTTGGTATCCCGTTTGTCGATGTATCGCTCCAGACAGAGATGATTCCCGAAAAGGGCAAGCCACTTAAGTTTTCAGACAGACTCATCGGGAATATTATCGGAAAACAAGTAGACAAACCATATAACAAGATCCGTAAGCAATATGGCCTCAAGCCCATGAGATCAGCTGATGAGATAAGATCTGACAGGCTT
This sequence comes from Clostridiales bacterium, assembly GCA_017509205.1. Classification (GTDB taxonomy): domain Bacteria; phylum Bacillota; class Clostridia; order Saccharofermentanales; family Saccharofermentanaceae; genus Saccharofermentans. The sequence goes on from JAFWQF010000082.1 coordinate 18,050, forward strand.
AATCTCATCCCCATAAGCAGATATGTTATCGAGCGCAGCCCTTACTGGGAGGCAAAGAACATTATTACGGGTTACTGGTACGATGAGGAAACAGATTATGTTCCGGATGAGAAACTGAAATCGTTCATCGAATCCGGCGAAAAACCTGTGATACTGGCTCTCGGAGCCATGTCTTTTGAAGACAGGGCTGATAAGGCAAAGCTTCATATGTTCGTCAGAGCATTTGAGAAGACGGGCATGAGAGCAGTTATTCAGGGTTTCCAGAAATCCCTTTCCGATTACGCACTTCCCGATTCCATGATGGCCTGCGGAAGTGTTCCGCACAGCTGGCTGTTCCGCCAAGGCAGATTCGTCATACATCACTGCGGATTCGGAACAACTGCATCTTCCATGATATACGGCATCCCGTCTATCCCCGTTCCGCACGTTCTTGACCAACTGGGATTTGCAATGCAGCTCGAAAAGATCGACGTCGCAACAAAGCACATTGATGCAAAGAACCTTTCAGAGGAAGCGATCGTTGCCGCGATCAACGAGATGAACAGCACTTACGCAGTAAAGAAGCGCAATGCCGAATCGATATCAGAGAAGATAAAGACTGAGAACGGCGTTGCTGAGGCTGTCAGACTTATAAGCGAAGTCATAAAGAACTGACTTGTTGCTCTTCCCTTCCAAATGTGAAACAATAACATGCGAAAAAAGTAAGGCGGTAATCACGTGTCCAGAGTAATAGTCGGAATGTCAGGAGGAGTCGACAGCGCTGTTGCAGCATATCTGCTAAAGCAACAGGGCTATGAAGTCCTTGGCGTTACTCTGCGCGTCTGGGGTTCTGACGAGGAAGGCGACAGCAGGTGCTGCGAGATCGATGAGGCAAGACGCATCTGCAATCTTCTCGATATAAAGTACCACCCTCACAACTGCACCACACTTTTCAAAGAGAATGTCGTAGATCCCTTTGTTGACGCTTATCTAGAGGGCCTTACTCCCAATCCCTGCATTGAGTGCAACCGCTTCGTAAAGTGGGCCAAGATGATAGAACTCGCCGACATCTTCCAGGCAGATTTCGTCGCGACCGGCCACTACGCTTACATCGACAAACTCGAAAACGGCAGATTTGCCGTCCGCAAGGCTTCACAGATCAGCAAAGACCAGACATACATGCTCTATAAGCTCACACAGGAGCAGCTTTCAAGGACTCTTATGCCACTGGGTCAGTACACCAAGGACGAGGTCAGAAAGATCGCCGAAGATGCAGGTCTTCCCTGCGCACACAAAGAGGAATCACAGGAGATCTGTTTCGTAACCGAAGGCAGATATACGGACTTCATAAGCGAACACACGGATAAAGCACTTCCCGAAGAAGGAAATTTCGTCGATGAGGAAGGCAATGTTCTCGGAAAGCACAAGGGAATCCACCAGTATACCGTCGGCCAGAGAAAAGGCCTCGGTATAGCTCTGGGCTACCCTGCCTTTGTCACAAAGATCTGTCCTGAGAACAATACCGTTGTCCTCGGAACCGAAGAATCGCTTATGTGTAATACGTTCCTTTGCAGGGACGTCAATTTCCAGTCGATACCCGTGCCTGCAGCCGGAGATAAGATCCGCTGCCTTGCCAAGGCCAGATACCACCAGACCGAGCGTCCCGCCACACTCGATATGCGCTCTGACGGACTTGTAAGTGTTAAGCTCGACGAGGCCGTCAAGGGAGTTTCACCCGGCCAGTCAGCTGTTTTCTACGATGAGGAAGGCCATGTCGTAGGCGGAGGCCTGATCGTCAGATAACCCTTGATATTTAAGGCTTTGTAACAATGTTACAGAGCCTTTTCAGTCTCTGATACACACTTTCCGGCCCGATCTGAGCCGAATTTTTGTTTTTCGTTTGTTTACACCAAGGAAACTACAAAAATAAACTTAAAGATATAATTAAGGTAAGTGATCGGCATTTATTAACTCTACAGGGGGCAGACATGGAAACCGCGATCAACCTGCAAGCCGTATACATTACCGATCTGGTCGGAATAGCCATCCTTGTGGTCATACTGGCGACGAGAGGCTGGAATCTGCCGGCCCGTAAAGATGAGAGCCATATCCTCCTCTCCCTCCTCCTTGTCTCCATTCTGAACTGTATCGCGGATATCTACGTTTTCGCCTATGACGGACTTCCGGGCCTGAAATACTACTATATCCTTCTGATAGGCAACACTTACCTGTATTTCTATAACCTTGTCGTAGGTATCGGCATCATATATCTCATAATCAAGCACATAGACAGGAAAGCCAAAGGCTGGCACATAATCCTGTTCTGGATCCTGGTAATCACGGAAGCAACGCTGCTGATAGTCAATTTCTTCAAGCCGGTGGTATTCAGCCTGGACGAAAACAACATTTACCGCAGAGGCCCATATTACCTGCTGTTCGTAATAATCGGTTTCTTCCTTATCTTCTACGGATACCTGTACTACCTTATCAACAAGCTGAGGAACCCGTCGCTTCGATATTTCCCCGTCATCGGATTCTTAACGCCAATCCTTCTGGGCAATGGGATCCAGATGCAGATCTACGGCATATCTCTTCTGCCTATCAGCTTTACCGTCGCGTTCTCCGCGATCGCTATCGCACTGCAGAATGAATGTATCTACATCGATAAGCTGACCGGCGTTTATAACCGCTACGAGCTCGACAAGGTCTTAAAGGGCCGCATAATAAAGCGTCATATGAGGATCGCTGCGCTGATGCTCGATCTCAACGATTTTAAATCCATTAATGACAATTTCTCACATGAGGAAGGCGATAATGCGCTGGTGGCATTTGCAAACATACTCGCTGAAACAATTTCAGCAGAAGGTATCGTCGTAAGGTTCGCAGGTGATGAGTTCATCGTCCTTATGCCTAAGTTCAAAGGCGATGACATATCTGAATACAGAGAACGAATCCATGCCGCGCTCGACAAGTACAACGAGACTTCCGGCAAGCCTTACAAGCTCTCAGCTGCGATCGGCGGCAGGATCTTCGATTCAAAACAGGATGACATGAACGATCTCGTAAGCCAGATCGATTCACTCATGTATTCCGACAAAAAGGCGTTCTACCAGGAGCACGACAGACGAGGCAGACGGCGCCAGGAAGACAAAGAGTAAGCATCAAAAAAGGCAGCGCAAGGCTGCCTTTCTGTTTAATCCTAGGTTTTCTTATCAGTAAAGACTTACAGACTTGCCGTCATCGTTATAGATCTTCTTCTCGTTTACGACTACGTAGCAGTTGCCGCCGAGCTTTGCAGCTTTTGCTTCGATCGTCTTGAAGTCGATCTGCCTGCCGTTGATCTCCAGCATGATGGTGCCGCTCTTCTTGGAAGAAGATGTTGTCTTCTTTGCAGCCGTTGACTTTGAAGATGTGCTCTTCTTGGTTGTCGTTGCCTTCTTTGCAGCAGACTTTCCTGCGTTAGCAGCCTTCATCGCAGCGCTGGACATAGCAGAATTTGTCTTGGAAGCAGAAGTTTTCTTTGTTGTTGTCTTTTTCTTTGTGGTCTTCTTTTTCTGCGTCTCGCCTGAAAGCGCGTCAGAGATCTGCTTAAAAGTATCTCCGAAGATTGAAGAAATATCGAGCTTGTCGTCTGCCATTTAATTACCTCCGCAAATAGAGTTTTAGTCTGACTCTATTATATCTTTCTTCCCGGATTTCTCTATCACTTAATGAAGTTAGTCCAGGCGTGCTCCTCGGTCTCTGGAAGGCCGATCTTTTCCTTACCCAGAGCGATGCTTTCCATGAGGAAGACCATGTTCCTTGCAAGGACTCTCATTGTCTGCTTGCCTTCCTCATCACAATCTGCCTCACCCGGAGCTCCGCCGTGAATGTTGTTCCAGTACTGGCTCGTGGCAACAGGCATGTTAGCTATCGTAAAGAACTTGTTGAGCTCGTCAAAGGTCGCGGTGCAGCCTGAACGCCTTGCGCAGACTACGCTTGCTCCGACCTTGAAACTCTTATCGAAATGCGAGCTGTAGAAAAGCCTCTGAAGCGCTGAAACAAGCGTTCCGTTTGCGCAACCGTAGTAGACAGGAGAGCCTGCGACAATTCCGTCAGCCTTTTCAAACTTTTCAGCGATCTCATTGACCACATCGTTGAAAACACACTTACCTGTACTTCCGCAGGAACCGCAGGCAATGCAGCCTCTGATGTCCTTTTTGCCGAGATGTATCTCTTCGTATTCAACATTCAGTTCATCGAAGATCTTTTCCATCTCACGGAAAGCGACAGAGATGTTTCCGTTCTCTCTGGGGCTTCCGTTGAGGAGCAGTACTTTAAAACGTTTTTCCATATTCACCTCAGATGTAATAGACGTAATCAGATTTACGCGGAGCGGCTTCTTTTGCAGGCTCTGCGGCATAACCCAACGCACAGTGTCCGATACCCTCGTATTCATCCGTTATGCCGAGCTTAGCAAGGAGTGCTTTGCCGAAATCAGACTCAAACTCTTCTTTCGCGCGGTGGATCCAGATGCTCGCGATACCTAAGCTCTCTGCGGCATTCATGAGATTGCCCATTACGAGAGAGCCGTCATAAACATGTGTCCATATATCTTTTTTCGCAAGAACGATGAGGATGACCGGAGCTCCGTAGAAAGGATCAAAACCTGCGTCCCATCCGCCGATCTTTCTGTTGGCTTCAGAGATGTCATCACGCGTCTTCTTGTCCGTAACCACAATGATGATCGGGCTCTGCTTGCCCATTCCCGTTGCGGCATATGTGCCCGCTTTGATGATGGCTTTGAGGTCATCTTCGCTGATCATGTCAGGCTTGAAATTCCTGCAGCTTCTTCTGGTTTCCAATACTTTAAGTGTTTCGTTCATAATGTCACCTCAATAACCTATCTGTGAAAGGATCATGTCGAGAAGTTCTGCATTCCTGATAGAGAATTCCGGAGTGATGTGCTGCGCTTCACCAACCTCGATACATCTGCCGAGCTGCTCAACTTCGAGCATGTAATTCTGCGCGGCATTGACCGTCGGATTGTACTCTTTCGTACCAGACTTGATGGTGTAAGATAGTCTGCCTGACTGGTTATATTCGACGTCAGAAACTATCGTTCCCTTTGTGCCGTGGATATAAAGCCTGTCAAGTCTTCCGTCGTTTGCAGGATCGAATACCATGCCGACATTGAATGCGGCTCTGACACCGTTCTTGAACTTTAAGATTACAGATGCCATGAGGTCAGCACCTTCATCGTTGAACTCTGCGCTTGCCTTTACGTAATCAATATCAGAATCGATAAGTGAAAGGATCATGGTAGTACAGTAGCATCCGAGATCGTAGATCGCTCCGCCACCCATGCTCTTGTGGATCCTGATGTCTTCGACATAACCCTGGGTATAGAATGCAGTCTCGATGAAATCAACGTCACCGATAATGCCGCTGTCGATATCGCTCCTGATCGAAGAAACGTAATTTGTGTGAAGATATGCATACGCTTCCATGAGGATCACGTTGTTCTCTTTTGCGACGGCGAACATCTCTTTCGCGTCTTCTGCATTGAGTGCCAGGGGCTTTTCGCAAAGCACGTGCTTTCCTGCCTTCAATGCCTTGATGACCCATTCCTTGTGAAGGTTATTCGGCAGGGGGATATATACCGCCTGAACTTCAGTGTCTTCCAGGAGTTTTTCGTATCCCACATAACCCTTCTGGAAACCGAATGTTTCCTTGTATTCATTGACCTTTGCTTCGCTTCTTCCCGCGATGGCATAAAGCTCACAGTTGATGGCATCTTTCATGCCCGGGATCGTACAGCCCTTTGCGATGTTAGCAGTTCCCAAAACGCCCCATTTTACTGACATAACGGATACCTCCTATTACATGCTCATGCGGAAGATCTCGAGCATTGCCTGTTCATTTAAGACCTTGGCAGAACCCATCTCACCGCCTACACCGACGGCACACTTGTGAGCCATCGTTACCAGGTCTTCCTCAGTAGCGTTGACGCCGAGTTCGCGAAGGTTCGTAGGCATCTTGATAGACCTGTAGAAATCCTCCATTGCCTCGATACCCTTGAGGGCTATTTCTTCATCAGTGCCCTCGTCTTTGACGTCCATGACGTTGATCGCAAACTTCTTGAATCTCGGCAGGCAGTTCTTGTAAACATATCTCGCCCAGGAGCCCCAGATTGCAGCAAGGCCTGCGCCGTGAGCAACATCGTAAAGACCTCCGAGCTCATGCTCAAGCTTATGAGTCATCCAATCGCCGCCGTCATTGCCGCAGCCGGTAAGGCCGTTATGCGCAAGGCTTCCCGCCCACATTACTTCAGCACGTGCATCGTAGTTCTTGGGGTCATCGCGCAGGATAACCGCATTCTTCTTGACCGTGCGCAGGAGTCCTTCTGCAAGGGCATCCGTGATCTCCATGTTGCCGCCGTTGGTGAAATATCTTTCCATCGTATGCATCATGATGTCGGTGCATCCGCATGCCGTCTGATAATCAGGCAGTGTCATGGTAAGCTCGGGGTTCATGATCGCGAATCTCGGGCGCCCGAAATCACTGCTGTATCCGCGCTTAACAAGGCCTTCTTCCTTAGTAATTACTGATGAATCACTCATCTCGCTTCCGGTTGCCGCGATCGTGAGGATGACGCCCAAAGGCAGGCATCCTTCCGCCTTACGCTTATAGTCGTAGAAATCCCAAACATCGCCGCCGTTTGCGACACCGTAACCGATCGCCTTTGCGGAATCGATAGCACTTCCGCCGCCTACAGCCAGGAGGAAATCGATACCTTCCTTTTTGCAAAGCTCGATGCCCTCATAAACAAGCGAAAGATGCGGATTGGGAACCGCACCGCCCAGAACGACATACTTTATGCCTGCCGCATCCAATGTATCGGTAACACGCTGGAGAAGGCCGGAACGCACGACGCTTCCGCCGCCATAATGGACCAGTACCTTCGTACCTCCGAACTCCTTGATAAGGTCAGAAACCTTACTCTCGGTATTCTTTCCGAAAACAACTTTGGTGGGGGTATAGTACTTGAAATCAAACATGGTCTCATTCTCCTCTCAAGAAAATTTAAACATTTACAATTCTATCATCAATCGGAGAGGCCATATTATAAGAAAACCCGATTTATGTCATATTTAGGTTTTACAAAAAATGCTGCAACATTTTTCTCCCTTTATCTGTATATAGGTTGAAAGCACGAAAACGGAGGGCAGAAAAATGAAGATCACACAAGCCAAAAACTATAAGAAACCGCTCTATGCGATAGGTATTGCAGCCGCCATCGTGGCAGCATCAGTTTCAGGGTGTTCTGATCCTGCCAAGATCAACTATGCAGGCGAAATAGATGCACGCCCCACCGAGACATCTGAAGTTAGACTTGCGGGAGAAGTGGCAGATACTTCCCCGGAGACATCTGAAACGGAAACTGCCAGCGAAACAAGTAAGCGTCCCACCATGACTACTAAAATAAGACTTGAAGGCGGAGCCCCGATCGAAGAAAATGATTGCAATGAAGCATGAGGTTAAACCATGAAGATAACGCCGTCCAAAAATCATAAGAAACCGCTCTACGCGATTGGCATTGCCGCCGCACTTACGGCTGCAGCGGTATCCGGATGTACAAATCCCTTTGTCCAGCTCGCAGGAGAAACTACAACAAGTGCGGCACCCACCGAGACCGAAGTCGAGCTTGACGGTGACGTGGCAATTGAACAGACTGAAACAAAAAGAGAATCCGTTGTCGAAACGATCACTGCCGGAATAGTCACCATCACACTCAATCCTAACCAGTAACATGAACCTGACCTTACATCTTACAGATAATTGCAACATGGACTGCAGCTACTGCATCCGCGAAAAGTGCCCCAAAGACATGAGCGAAGAGGTGCTATTCAAGGCCTGCGATCTTGCGTTTTCGAAAGGAACGCGTGCGGGCCTCTGTTTTTTCGGCGGCGAGCCTTTGCTCAAGAAGGAGCTCATATATAAAGCACTCGATTATTGTGAGAAAAAGTCTGAGAAAACAGGAATCAGGTTCGACTGCAAGATGACCACCAACGGAACCCTTTTAGATGAGGAGTTCCTTGATCGCGCAGCTAAAGCCAATCTCGGAATAGGATTGTCTTTTGACGGCAGAGCACAGGATGTGTGCAGGATCTTCGCAAACGGCAAACCCACTTCTTCCGTAGTTGAAGAAAAGGCAAAGCTTCTTTTGAAATACATACCCAAAGCATCCGCTCTCGCAACGATCGCGCCCCAGGCTGTCCCCTACTATGCTGAATCAGTTAAGTATCTTCATGACCTCGGATTCAAGAATGTATCCTTCGTCATCGCATACGGACACAAGGTGAACTGGACCGACAGCGATCTCGATGCTTTAAGAGTGCAGCTGGAAGAAACCGCATCATATCTCAAGGAACTGTTTCTCAAGAAAGAAACATTCTATATGTCTGCAATAGATTCGAAGATCAGCGACTGCATCAGGGGCAGAAACCCTGCCGAGCGCTGCCATCTGGGCACAAGGCAGATGCCTGTCACACCTGACGGAACACTCTATCCCTGCACTTCTTTCATCGGTGATGAGAAATACATTCTCGGAAATGTTTTCGATGGAATAGACGAAGCAAAAGTAATTGAACTCGCAAAACGTTCTGCAACACCCGAGACATGCAGAGAATGCGATCTTGTTAAGCGCTGCACCAATTCATGCGGATGCGCAAACAGAATGAATACGGGCAACGAGAATCAGGTGTCTCCCTTGCAATGCACATATGAGCGCATGCTCATCGAGATAAGTGACAACCTCGGCGAAGAACTGTATCAGATCGACCCAGATAGATTTGCGAAAGAGTTTGCTTAACCCGCAACTCGGACTGTTACGACTCCGTAGGACCCTTCTGGTGAGTGTGGGTTCCAATCTTCTATAGAAATACTCAGATAACCTGTGCCGCCGGTAACAGTGAAAAGTTCACCGTTCAGCCATTTAATATCTTCAGGTTTGCCGGATGAACCGTCTGTCCAACTAATGTGGATTTTCCTTCCGTCTTTATTTTCTTCTCTCTCGATAATGAAGAAATCTTCGATGCAGTACATCTTATCATGCTCAACGACCGGCAGATTATCTCTCGGAGTTATGTGAACGCATTTGTTGACATAGTCAAACATCATGACCATGCTTATAATTCCAAATCCCAGAATAAGTACGAATATACCCAAAAAGATTGCTTTAATAACATTCAGTCCGCTTTTCATGATATCCCTCCCACCGGATCTGCTTCAGAAATCGCATATCCATATTCAGGATGATACCATGTAAGTTTTCGTATTTCAAGAATAATTTATCGTTTTTCGATATTTATTTTTCGAGCAACAATTCATTAAAGATCGTACGGCTCATCACACGATCCCGACATTCCAACTCTGCAGCGAAACATCACTAAGCTTCTCAGCTCAGCTTTCGAAGGCGTTCTCCAATTAATCTTTTCGTATTCGTTCTTATCCATATCAGTGTGTCATCAGCCAGTTTTTGACCAGGCCTTCAAATATCTCCGGCTGTTCTATCTGAAGATTATGTCCTGCCCTTTCAACGGCGCAGTATGTTGCGTTAGTGTATTTCTGCATAAGGTCGAACTGGTCTTTGTATCCCACTTCTGTATCCTGTTTCGCGGCAATGATCAGACAGGGTTTGGTGCATGGTTCCTGCAGATCATCAGGATCGAAAGAAAAGCTTCCTTCAAGCACGTTATTTAAGAAATCCCAGTCAGCGCTGTTCAATGCGGGAAGAAGATATTTGTTATATCTTTCCCATACTTCTTTGGTGAGCATTACGTTCATCATGGTGAAATTATCGCGCTCATCCTGAGTCAAGGAAGACAGGAGTTCTTCATCCTTTTCCACAACAGTAAGAGGCTCCACTCTTCCTTGTCTTACGCCGGGAATGATGCACGGAACAAGAAGAATTATCTTCTTTATAAGATCAGGATACTTATTTACAAATCCTCTTGTAAGAAGTCCGCCATAAGACTGTCCAATGATGATGAAAGGTTCTCCGATAACATCAACTGCAAACCCGTGAATGAGCTCGAGAATGTCATCCGAATTCTTCACGTCTCCGTGCTCAGAATCACCCATGCCGGGCAGATCGATGTAATAACGCCTGTATCCTTCAAGTTCTGTGAAAACAGGTTCGAACGCCCCCTTCATCGTGAGCCTGCTTATTCCCCAACCGTGGATGATGAGGACAGGAGTTCCTTCTCCTATTACTTCATAGTCTATTATTCCGTATTTCATATCTGTCCCTTCCAGTCTTTACAAACATTTCCAAACCCTATTATATGCATTTTTGTGCTCAGATTTTTCTTTTGTGAGAAAATACAATCCTGATTCGTATTATGAGTGAGATCTCAAATAACGACGGAGGTTAAAGACTTGAAAGACGAAGACGCAGTCAGACTGTTTGATCTGTATTCAGATGATCTTTTCAGATTTGCTGTCTCATATGTCGGCTCAAAGCACGATGCCGAGGATATCGTTCAGGATGTTTTCCTGAAGATACTCGGAAAGCATCTGCCCATCATCAGGAGCACCGAAAAGACATATCTAATGACTATAACTGCAAACATGTGCAAGGATCATCTCAGGTCATCTGTGCACAGAACAAACGTTGACCTTGAGTCGGCAGAGCCGGAACTCCAGTATTATGACGGTTTCACGGAAAGGAATAAGGCCGTTTTTGACGAACTCATGAGATTGGAAGGCCAGTACAGGGTCCCGATCTATCTGCATTACTATGCCGGGTATTCGTACAAGGAAATCGCAAAGATACTGGGATTGTCCGAATCCGCAACGGCGATGAGGATCAACAGAGGAAAAGAGATAATACGATTCAAACTGGAGGAATAAGATGAAAGATACATTCGATAAAGTGGTAATGGATGAAAGCAAGAAAGCGCAGATCCGTAATTCCATGATGCAGAGCAAAGCAAAGGTAAGCAAGCTCGGCGTTCAGATCGCTGCGGCAGCGGCAGCACTCGTAATCGCCACACCGATCGTAGTAAACGCAGCCACAGGCGGAGAGCTTTTCGGCAGACTCTGGGGTAATCTCGGAAAGAAGAATGTACCGAGCCACCAGGCTACGGTAATAGATGACGGAAAGACTGATGATAAAGGCAACCCTGTCACTCATACCGAAGTGATGCCGAAGATCGAATATGTGGCTCATGACCCCGAAGAAGCAGAGCGTCTTATCGGCGGTAAATACACAACAACTCCTGTCGTGACAACGATCGGAGACACAACGATCAGCGTTGAAACAGTAGTCCGTGACGGAATGGGTTACGTTGTAGCTTTCAGCGTTGAAAACGAATCCGGAGTAGACTGCCTTAATTACAGTCAGCAGGACAACGAAGGCATGGGCGCACGCATGAGCGGCAACACAAAGATCGAGTTCGGTTTTGAGGGCGGCGAAGGCAAGGTCTGGGTGGACCTTGAGAGTTCAACCAAGACAAAGCTCTGCTGCTATGAATATCTTACTGATCTCAGCGCGCTTTTCACAAAGGGTGAAGCAAAGCCCATCACCGACCACATCACACTGGTATGCCGTGAATTAACCAAGACGAGAAAAGAGATTGCTGACATGAACCTTGAGAAGGGTGACAAGAGCTTCATCAAGGAAGAAAAGACAGTCAAGATCCCCGTTGCAGACAAGCTCAGCTCCACGACATTCAAAGCTGCAAACGGCGAGACCGTCAAGCTCTCCCCCATCGCAATGCAGTGGGATTCCACCGGTGGAAAGGAAAGCAAGGGTAACAATCTTGATTCCGTAAACAGCTTCAAGATCACATATAAAGACGGTTCTGAATACATCGTATTTGACCGCACCAACCCTGTTGCAAGCTACGGTATCCTGACCAATTCTGACACGGGATTCATCGTCCTCTTCAACAGACTCGTAGATGCTGAAAAGGTCTCTAAGATCACTGTCAATGACACGGAATTCGTAAAGTAAAACTCCTTTCAGAAAAACGGGAAACGGGATGTCTCATAACGGGGCATCCCGTTTTCTTTTCACAAGTAAGAATCAGTTAAGGATTACACAAGAATTGTGTTAAGCAATAAACAATCGCTTTCAATATCATCTTCATATAGCCCGGCAACAGATTGAAAAAGGAAAAGTAAGACGATGGTATTAAAGAAACTAATTGCAGTACTTTTAATCACAATGATGATATTGGCGATGTGTTCGTGCAGAACACCGCAAGTTACACCACATGTGAATGAAGCATCCGGAAGATATAAAGACATTGACAAGGCTCTTGCCGACAACGTCAGTAAGTATCACATTCCTGCAATGGCAGTCATGGAAGTAAGCAGCGATAATATTCTTTTCTCAGGTTGTTACGGAGAATGCACGGCCCCTGATCAGGACTTTATCATCGGATCTCTTTCCAAGTCATTTACCGCTCTTGCGATAATGCAGCTGTCAGAAAAAGGGCTTGTGGATCCCGACAGTTCAATAACGGAATACATGGATTGCAGCAGGTATTTCAAAAAAGGCACGGATTATAATCGTATAACCGTACGTAACCTTCTGAACCAGACTTCCGGAATTGATACATATGCAACGCTCGGAAATCTTGTAAGCACTGATTCGTACGGAAAACATATTTATTCCAATGCCAACTACAGTCTTCTCGGCGTGATAGTCCAGAACGTGACCGGCATGTCTTATGCGGATTATATGCAGAGCAATGTATTTTCGCCTCTCGGATTGAAAGATACATATGCATCATTAAGTGAAGACGCAAAAGAAAACATGGTGAAAGGTTACCGCAATTTCTTCGGCCTTCAGATTTCAGGCGCGCCGGACTATCCCAATGACCTGGAAAAGGTAACGTGGACCAGCGTTCCGGGAGGATATATCATCTCATCTCCTGCTGACATGGGAAGATATCTTCAGATGTATCTTCGTGGCGGCGAGAACATGATCAGCAGAGATTCCATAAAGCGCATGTTTTTCGAGAATGTCCCCGGAGAAGCCGAAGGTGAATACTACGGCATGGGGTGGTTTTATACTGTTGAGAATGGCAAGACAAAGATCTGCCATACCGGCCTTGTCGAGAATTATGTTGCATACATGTATATCTATCCTGACGATGATAGAGCAGTTATAGTCCTTGCAGCCATGAATGATTACCTGGTAAACAACATGTATCTGAATAACGTAATAGCACCTTTGACCGGTGAGGATCTTCCTGACAGATCAGGAATGTACATGGTCCTTCACGGTGTCATCGATCTTGTATGCATCTTATTGATTACAGCAGCTCTTTATCCTGTCGTTACCATGAAGAAATGGAAAACGAAGAAAAAGAACGTTGTTCTCGAGATATTCAGACATCTTGTGTTCCCGGCAGGACTTGTGACCGGTATGAACTGCATTGCGCCGTTATTCGTCATATGGCTCTTTGCTAAGGATATCTGGTTCGTTACGGTATTAACTTCAGCACTGCTGCTGCTTGCAGGTTTGTACAAACTCGGTTTTGTTATCTGTGCAAAGCAAGAGTGATAATGTAAATATCAGCGGTCTCTTCCCGCTTTATGCTGTTTCTTTTCCTCGTACATCTTCTCATCTGCGGCCTTGAGATACTTCTCTGAGATCTCAGTAATGCTGCCCATGTAAGATGCCGGAACCATTATGCAGTTGCCCGTACTGAAGCTGACGTTGAAAGGCTTTCTGTCGCGCTTGTTGATGCATTCAAGATGTTCTCTCATGTTCGACACAAACTGCTGCGCCATCTCTTCGGTGTAACCTTTTGCGATCATGGTGAATTCATCACCGCCGGACCTTACGCAGATCTCGCCGTTCTTTGCGGCAAAGTTCATTGATTCCGCGATAGCGCAAAGACTGTAGTCGCCTTCCGCGTGACCGTATTCATCGTTGATGTGCTTTAAGTCATCCATGTCAAAGAGGAGCAGCGCGAGCGGTGTCTTTGATGCGATGCATTCATCACAGAACTCGTCAAAGAAAAGCACGAAACCGTGTCTGTTGTAAAGGTTCGTGAGCATGTCCCTGTTGTAGAGATTTTCCATGTGCCTTACGGCTGAGCTGAGTTCCTGTCTGACTCTCCAGTTGTCGAGCATGCATCCTAAGTTTACGATCCATGCGAGCATCGTAAGCTTGTTGTATGTTTTGTCTTCCGGCGAAACTATCATATATCCCATGTAGTACTGGAGATGATGTATCGGGAAGATAAAGTAAGGCTTATCCGAATCCATCAGATCCTTTGGGATGATGTCTTTCTTCCTGAAGGTCTGCTTTTCGACAGGCTCCCTGTTTATGAAACCCGCAACGACGGTCATCTCCTCATCAATCTCATGGAAATGTTCATCGATGATCCTCTTCTTGTTCCAGTCGTGAGGCAGGCACAAGAGCATGTCTTCAAAGCCCGTATCGACAGCAGCATTCTCTGATATCTCGCGGAAACAGTCCTCGATCGTATCAGCACCGGAAACTCCTAGAGAAAGGTTGATCATCGACTGTGAAAGATAAGATGCACCGTCAAGTCTTCCCTGAAAAAGCTTTCTGATGTCATCGATCGAATTGGTCGTAAGCGGCTCACATCCGCATGACTGCTTGCACATGAGTTTTCCGTGGATCCTGATATTGCCCGTTATCTTCTCACCTTCCCAGATCCTGTGAAGCGCATATACGCTGTCGTAACCGGACTGATAGAAAGGCTGCTCCGAAGTGGTGATCGAAGGAAAACCCTGATATGCTTCTTCGATGCCGTCATATCCCGTGATTATGATGTCACCGGGAACCGCTATCCCTCTGTTCCTGCAGGCAGCAACGAGTCCCATTGCGGAATAATCGTTTGCGCATATGATCGCTTCCGGATATTTCTTTCCGCGCTTTCTGCTCTGTTCGAGGAAATAGTCGAGAGCCGCTTCACCGCAGTCTCTCCAAAGTGTTCCGTAATAGACCTTCTCAGGATCAAATTCTATGCCGTGGGCTGCAAGCGTTCTCTTGTAAGCCTCAACTCTCTCGATCGTGAAATACTTGTCTTTGATGCCTGCCAGGTGGTATATGTCACTGCAGCCGTGAACGGTTATAACGTGCTCAACGATATTTCCGAACGAAGCCGATTCATCATTGAGGATATTGATAAGTCCGTCTTCTTTGCTTCCGACGTTAATGACGGGAAGTTTTGTTGCCGTAAGCCTTTTCATGAGACAGCCGTGGGCATGGCCGTTCATCGACTGGTCGACCTTGATAATGCCGTCAAAATCATTGAGATCGGGAAGTTCTATCGCAACAACATCGCCCTCATCGTAAAGATGGAACTTGCCGTAGACCTTGCTGCTGTATGAATCAGAAAAACTGGTGAAGCAGATGACTTTGTCGCCCGTTTCTTCTGCAGCCTTGAGAACACCATTGATCATGGTGCGTACCATAGGCTCATAAATACTCGATGTAAAAACGGCGATCCTTCTTCGTGTTCCCATATCATTCAGCCTGTATGTCAGCATTATCAGCATTTACGCTGATTACATTATACAGCGAATGATTTTAGGACATTGTAAACATTCTTTTTCGGAATTAAGTATCAGCAGCCGTGAAGGAAACCTAAAACCAGACCGTTAAACTCCCTGTACTTTTCGATGCTGCAGACATGGCCGCACTTTTCCAGGAAATACATGGATGCCTCGCTGATCTTCTCATGAGTCTTCTTAACGCTCTTTACGAAGAAATAGTCTTCGTTTCCTGAAATGAACATTACAGGAAGCTTGCTCTCTTTGAGTGAAGCAAGATAGTCCTTGAGCTTAAACTGTGTCCTGAACAGTTCGGTGAGCCACTGCCTGAAGGCTGCAGACCTCATCTTGACGGATTCCCTGATGAAGAAATCCCTGGACTTCTTGTGGTGCTTTCTGGGCATCATGAGATTTGCGAACATCGGATAGAAGAACCTTTTGGGAACGATGAACTTCAGGCCTTCGACAAAAGCCAGAAGAGACTTGAGGCCGATGCCGAGATTGAGGACGAATCCTGCGAGCACGATGGATCTTACCTTTTCCCTGTACAGGTAGGCAAACTCCATTGCAACAAGAGTTCCGAGCGACAGAGAGATCACGTGGACCTTTTCGATGTTCTCCTTTTCGAGGATTGCGTTGATGTCAGAAGCAGACCTTGTCAGAAGATGCTTTCCCTTTTCGAAAGCAGAGCCGCCGTGGCCTTCAAGATCCACCGCGAGAACGTTGTACTCGCTCAGATCCTTTAACTGGTACTTCCATGTATTGATGCTTCCGCCCAGACCATGGATCAGGAGCACCCATTCCTTTGAATTGTTGTCATATATCTTGTAGTTCATATATTTCCTTTGTTTTGCGGAAGAGCATCCCTGATTCC
>JAFWQF010000083.1 GCA_017509205.1 Clostridiales bacterium
ACGACCGCCCATTTATGGGCGGCTACGGGTCAAAGGCAATAAGGCTTGAACGAATGTGAAAGCCAGCGCCTTGAGGCGCTGGCCGGTAACAGAGGCTTATAGCCTCAGAGCAAACCACCCGTTAGACGGGTGGTTCTGATTCGAAATTCTGTAAAATTCATTTGATTTTCGGGCTTTATGTAGCCAAAATGTAGACAATTGACGTGTAGATCTATGAAATCATAAGAAAAAGGGTGAACATCAATAGTTTAAAAAGGTTAAAAAGTGGTGGATAAGTGGAGGACAGGAAAAGTGTAACCCGCAAATGCTTTTCTTTTCTATGTTTTTATGGTTGAAATCCACGGAAAATTGTTGAAGAATTCTTTGTGCTACCAAACACAGTGGCAAAAATGTTATAATTTATAAATAGAGCAAGGAACAAAGGCGTTTCATCTTATGGGATGAGACGCTTTTTATTTTGCAAGGAGTATGAAATGTCAAAACCGATCATAGGCGTGATGCCGTTATGGGATGACGAGAAAGAGAGCATGTGGATGCTTCCCGGCTATTTTGACGGAATAATCCAAGCCGGCGGAACTCCGGTTATGTTCCCTTTGATATCAGATGAACATGAACTTTATCGTCTCATGGATATATGTGACGGTATTCTTTTTACCGGAGGCCATGATGTCTCGCCCGAGCTGTACAGCGAGAAGCCTTTCGAGAACGTTTGCAGCTGTAAGATGCGTGATGATATGGAGCAGGTTGTGCTCAAAAAAGCAATTGAGACAGACAAACCGGTCCTTGGCATATGCAGAGGGATCCAGTTTATCAATGCGGCACTGGGTGGAACGCTCTATCAAGATCTGCCGACCCAATATCTGACTGAGACAGATCACCATCAGCAGCCTCCGTATGATATTCCTGTCCATTCTGTGGACATCTTGAAGGACTCTGAATTGTACAGCTGTTTGAATGTTGACAGAATACAAGTCAATAGTTATCACCATCAGGCCGTGAAGGACGTTGCGCCCTGTTTGAAAGTAATGGCAATTGCAGATGACGGACTTGTTGAAGGGATATACTTGCCGGAACACAGGTTCCTTTGGGCTATACAATGGCATCCTGAATTCTCGTATCTGAAGGATGAGAACAGCCAAAAGATCTTTAAAGCTTTTGTTGATTCCGGCCGCAGTGTTAAAAGTATGATATAACGCATGTTCAATTAATCGGAAGGCAAATAACCATGAAGACAGAATATAAATGGACAGATGGAAATGATAAAGATTTCCGGAAGTTTTATCTTAAGACTGAGGAATTCTACAGCAGTATAGTCGGAGGCCGGAAGAACCGTGAAGCGTTTATTCCGCATAACATCTCGGAGAGCATATCCACTGTTCTGATTGCTTCTGTATCTGGTGTTGCTGTAGGATGTGCCGGATTAAAAGCATATTCGGATTCTGATGTTGAGATCAAGAGAGTCTGGGTAGATCCCGAATTCAGAGGCAACCACATATCAACTGCCATGATGGATGCGTTGGAGAAAAAGGCAATAGAACTCGGATTTAAACGGGCAATCCTTCAGACAAGGCCGCAGATGAAAGAGGCTGTTCATTTATATACAAAGCGTGGTTACTTGCTGACAGATAACTATCCGCCCTATGACAAGCTTGAAGGAGCGATATGTTTCGCGAAGGAATTATGATGGTCAGAGCGGAAAACGAACAGCATATTCAGACAATATCTTCCATTTGTCCGAAATATGCAATCTGCTACATTTAACCCTATGCGGTTTATGCTATACTCCACGATAGAATAACGGTTAAGGACAGCGAAACGGAGGGCTGTTTTTTGAAGATCGATCCGACAGTAAAAAAAGAGACGATATATGTATGTGTTGTCACTTTGATCCTTAGTATGCTGATGGAGTCAGTATTCCTGATCATAAGGCATTGGCAGCTTACTGTCCTGTTCGGAAATCTTGTCGGAGCAGGCGTAGGGATCCTGAATTTCTTTCTCTTGGGTCTGTCTGTCCAAAAGGCGGTAAAAAGCGAGGAGAAGAGGGCAAAAGATATCCTTCGCGCCTCTCACGCTTTAAGATACGCTCTTATGGCTATTCTGGTCGTAACAGCCGTACTCATCCCTTCTGTCTTTGATATGTGGGCAACACTGATATCTCTGCTTTTCGCGAACGTTGCCGTATATACGAGGGCAATATTCAATAAAGACAGGAAAAACGGCAGTATAAGTGCGGAAACAGCTGCAGATCAGCCTGATATCGAAGGAGGAGAGGAATAATGAGCATTGTGTATCTCATTCTCTGCATCCTTTCGATGGCGGCTGCCATAGCGGTCAAGGTTATGTTTGTGCCTGCATCTGACGGTATCGACATATCAGGAGCACATGTATTCTTTACCGTTAAGATGCCTATACAGGATCTTCCGATTACGGAAGCACAGGTCAATTCCTGGTGTGTGATACTTGCCGTAATGTTCCTGTGCCTTTTCCTTACGACGGGTCTTAAGACACGTAACATTTCCATAAGGCAGATGCTCGCGGAATGGATAGTGGAGAAGGTGACGGGTCTTGTAAGGACAAACATGGGAGAATACTTTGAGGGTTTTGCGCCTTTTATAGCAGCAATTTTGGGCCTTTCCGGCTTCTCAAGCCTCTCATCGCTTTTGGGGCTCTTCCCGCCGACATCTGATATCAACATCATTGCTGGCTGGGCGATACTTGTATTCTTCCTGATCACGTACTACAAGATGAAAGCCGGCCCCTGGATCTACCTTAAGAGCTTTGGTCAGCCGCAGCCGCTTTTGGCTCCGCTTAACATCATAAGTGAGGTCGCTACCCCGATATCGATGGCATTCAGACATTATGGAAACGTCTTATCCGGTTCGATCATATCGGTACTCATTGCAGTAGGACTTACCAAACTGTCTCACAGCCTGTTCTCGTTCCTGCCGGGTGCGCTTGCCGATTTCCCTTATCTGAGGATAGGTATTCCGGCTGTGCTGTCGATCTATTTTGATCTGTTCTCGGGATGTCTCCAGGCTTTTATCTTCGCAATACTTACCATGCTTTATGTGGCAGGAGGGTTCCCTGCTGAGGAATATGCCGCAAGGAAAAAGAAAAGACAGGAACGTGCCGCAGCCAAAGCAGCATGTTCACATACCGCAGGTAAGAATGCGGAGCTTTAAGATACAAACAACATACGGAGGTATTTAAATATGTTGGAACTTGCAATCGGAATCATCTTAGGTGGATGTGCTCTCGGTGCAGGCTGCGCCATGATCGCCGGTATCGGTCCCGGTATCGGTGAGGGACATGCAGTTGCAAAGGCCTGCGAAGCTATCGGCAGACAGCCTGAGTGCAAAGGTGATGTTACTTCAACTATGCTCATGGGTTGCGCCGTCGCAGAGACAACGGGTCTTTATGCGCTCGTTATCGCTATTCTTTTGATCTTTGTTGCGCCCGGAAGATTCGTGGATATCCTTTTGAAAGCAATCGGTTCCTGAAACGGAGTCTGACATATGCAGGATCTGGATATTATTTCGATAAATATCTGGCATATAGTCATCTCGCTGGCGAACCTCGTAATACTTTTCCTTATACTCAAAAAGCTTCTTTTCAAGCCTGTAAAAAAGATCGTCGACAAGAGGCAGAAAGAACTTGAGGCGGAATACTGCAAGGCCGAGAAAATACAGGCGGAGGCCGATGCAATAAAAGCTGAGTGGGAAGGTAAGATGGCGACAGCGGAAGCTGAGGCTGACAAGATCATAAGCGATGCCGTCGAACGTGCGGACAGCCGTAACGAGGTCATGCTCTATGAATCCCGTGAGAAAGCCGATCAGATCATCCGTAAAGCAAAAGCTGATATCGAACGCGAGAGGAAAGATGCAAGAGAAACGATCAAGAAAGAGATCGTTGACGTATCCCAGGCTCTTTCCGAGCAGATCATCGGACGTGAGATCAACATGGATGACCATCGCGACCTGATAGACAGAGCCATCGACAGAATAGGTGAACAGCAGTGACTAATGTAGGAAGAGAATATGCGATCGCATTATTCGAGGCCGCCTATGAAGACGGTTCACTTGATGCTGTAAGAGATGATCTCATAGAGATCAGAAAACTGCTTAAAAAAGAGCCGGATTACATCTCTTTCCTGATGAATCCGGGGATACCCAAGGAAGAAAGGCTTGATTCATTGTCCGAAGCTTTTGAGGACAATGTTGAGCAACTGCTTTATTCGTTCCTTGCGGTAATGACCACAAATAATCATCTGAATGAATTCTTTACCGCTGCAAAAGAATTCGAGAAGATGTATGAAGATTATAAGAAGATGAGTTTTGCCGTTATTACAAGTGCGGTCAAACTGACTGATGAGGAAAAAAGGAAGATCGTGACACGCTTAAGAAAGGTTACGGGAAAAGCAATCTTTCCGGTATACAAGATCGATCCGTCAATTGTCGGCGGAATTACCATAACCTGCGACGGAAAGTTCTTTGACGGAAGTGTTGTCAGGAATCTTAAGAACATAAAGGAAGCGATATCGTAATGGCTGGAAAACCTGAAGAAATAAGCAATATCATCAAAGAGCAGATCCGCAATTACAAAACGCGTGTAGACATGGGTGAAGTCGGAACTGTCGTATTGGTCGGTGACGGCATAGCCTCCGTATACGGACTCCGTAACTGCATGTCAACAGAACTGCTGGAATTTGATGACGGTTCGGTCGGACTTGCCCAGAATCTCGAGAATGACACTGTCTCTGTAGCGATCCTTTCCGATAAGAATGACATCAGGGAAGGAACCAAGGTTAAGCGTACGGGTACCGTTCTTTCGATTCCTGTAGGCGAAAGCTTCTTAGGCAGAGTCGTAAATCCTCTGGGCGAGCCTATCGACGGCAAAGGACCCATATTCGGTGAAGCAAGAAGGCCTGTTGAAGCCGAGGCTCCCGGAATCATCGAGAGACAGAGCGTATCAACGCCTCTGCAGACAGGCATCAAAGCCATTGACTCCATGATCCCCATCGGACGCGGTCAGCGTGAGCTCATCATCGGCGACCGTCAGACCGGAAAGACCGAGATCGCGATTGATACGATAATCAACCAGAAAGACAAGAATGTTATCTGTATATACGTTGCCATTGGTCAGAAAGCGACTTCTGTCGTATCCCTGGTCTCGGACCTTGTAAGAGAAGGCGCGATGGCATACACGATCGTTGTTTCCGCAACCGCTGCCGAGAGTGCCCCGGTCCAATATATAGCTCCTTATTCAGGCTGTGCCATGGCCGAGTATTTCAGAGAGCAGGGCAAAGACGTTCTCATCATTTACGATGACCTGTCAAAACACGCAGTCGCTTACAGAGCTCTGTCACTTCTTATCAGGAGACCTCCGGGAAGAGAAGCTTATCCGGGTGATGTTTTTTACCTCCACTCAAGGCTTCTCGAGCGTGCAGCTTGCGTATCTCCGGAGTTTGGAGGCGGATCCATTACCGCTCTTCCCATTGTCGAGACACAGGCAGGTGACGTATCCGCTTATATACCGACAAATGTAATCTCAATTACTGACGGACAGATATTCCTTGAGACAGAGATGTTCCACAGTGGCATCATACCTGCTATCAATCCGGGTATCTCCGTATCCAGAGTCGGCGGATCTGCGCAGGTCAAAGCGATGAAGAAGGTTTCTGGCGAATTAAAGCTTTTATACTCACAGTACCGCGAGCTTCAGGCTTTCGCACAGTTCGGTTCGGATCTTGATGCAGATACGCGTGCAAGACTACATTTGGGCGAGCGTATCGTGGAAGTGTTAAAGCAGGACCGTAATGCACCTGTTCCTGTCGGAGGCCAGGTTGGAATAATCTATGCGGTTATCAACGGTTATCTCAATGACGTGGCTCTTGGCGATATCAAGAATTATCAGACAAGGCTTTATGAGAAACTCGATCACGAGCATAAAGACTGGATGGTAAGGATCAGCAAGGGCTCCTGGACTGAAGAAGACGAAGAGGAACTTAAAGGCGTCCTTAACAAAATGAGCAAGAAATAAGACATGGGCAAGGATATAAAATCATTAAGGACAAGGATCAAGAGTTTCGGCTCCACATTGCACCTTACGGGTGCGATGGGTCTTGTCGCTTCATCAAAGATAAAGCGAGCGTATGATGCCATGGCTGCCGGCCGTGAGTATTCTGCTGCAATATCCGATGTGACAAGAAGACTTGCCGTCTGTCCCGAATGCAGCAAGAGTCCTTATTTTGGCATTAACCGTCCTAAGGCTGAAGAAGATACTGAAGAAGGTGCTGCACAAAAAGGATGTGTCACGAGACTTATCGTAATTGCAGGTGACAGAGGTCTTTGCGGCGGGTACAACGCCAATGTGTTCAGGACTGTAAGAGATATGGAATATGTTGACATCCACCCCGTAGGAAAGAGAGCTTTCACAAGATACTCTCCTGAGCCTGAAGGGAATCTTGAAGATGATGAGGAACCCTCATATCAGTCTTCTGAATACTACACATATGAGGAAGCCGAGGCTGAAGCCAAGCTTTGCTGTGAGGATTTCCTTGCCGGAAGGATTGACCGCGTCGGTATCGTATACAACAGGTACGTCTCTATCATCAGCCAGGTGCCGGATGTTTTCTGGATCCTGCCGATGGAGAGGGGAACTGAAAGATGTGTTGATACGGGCGTTTTCGAACCGTCGCCTGATGAACTGTTCGAAAACATCGTATTGAAATACTTTGCGTCCAAACTGTATGCGCTCGTAAAAGAGAGTTTTGCGTGTGAGGTTGCTGCAAGAAGAATGGCGATGGACAGCGCAAAAAAGAATGCGCAGCAGATGATCGATGATCTGACGCTTGAATATAACAGAGCCCGTCAGGGTGCGATCACTCAGGAGATCACTGAGATCGTAGCCGGTGCGGGAAAGTAGGAGGTTCGTAATGGACAGAAATATCGGAAGGGTTGCGCAGGTAATGGGTCCTGTCGTGGACGTAAGGTTCGCAGAAGGATGTCTGCCTCCGATCAACAATGCTCTTGAGATCATGATAGGCGAAAGGCGCCTCGTGGTAGAGGTAGCCCAGCATATAGGAGACAGCACCGCCAGATGCATCGCAATGTCTTCGACCGACGGCCTTAAGAGAGACTCCGAAGCGATCGATACAGGCAAGCCCATAAGTGTTCCTGTTGGACGTGAGACATTGGGCAGGATATTCAATGTCCTGGGTGAACCTACAGATCTGAAGCCGGCACCGGCAAATGCTCCCCGTTGGGATATTCACAGGCCCGCGCCCGAGTATGCGAATCTTTCATCAAATAAAGAGATCCTCGAGACCGGAATCAAGGTCATCGATCTTTTGTGCCCTTATTCCAAAGGCGGTAAGATCGGGCTGTTCGGAGGAGCAGGCGTAGGCAAGACCGTGCTTATCATGGAACTTATCAACAATATCGCGAAAGAGCACGGTGGCCTTTCCGTTTTTACCGGTGTCGGTGAGCGCACACGTGAAGGAAACGATCTGTTCAACGAGATGAAACAGTCAGGCGTTCTTGATAAGACCGCCTTGGTGTACGGTCAGATGAATGAACCGCCGGGAGCAAGAATGCGTGTGGCTCTGTCAGGTCTTACAATGGCTGAATATTTCAGAGACAACGAAGGCCAGGATGTTCTTCTGTTTATCGACAATATCTTCAGATTCACGCAGGCAGGTTCGGAGGTATCGGCACTTCTCGGAAGAATGCCTTCAGCCGTAGGATATCAGCCTACACTTGCTAATGAGATGGGTGCTCTGCAGGAGAGAATCACCTCGACTGTCAACGGATCCATCACGTCTGTTCAGGCTGTATATGTTCCTGCAGATGACCTGACCGACCCTGCTCCTGCAACGACATTTGCTCATCTTGATGCTACAACGGTTTTGTCCAGAAGCATCGCGTCACAGGGTATCTATCCTGCCGTAGATCCTTTGGAATCCACAAGCCGACTTTTGTCACCTGAGGTCCTTGGCATGGAACACTATGAGACAGCAAAAGAAGTTCAGCGCATAATTCAGCGTTATATGGAACTTATGGACATCATCGCGATCATGGGTCTTGATGAACTTTCAGATGAGGACAAGGTGCTGGTAGAACGTGCACGTAAGATCCAGAGATTTTTATCACAGCCTTTCCACGTATCCGAGAAGTTTACGGGTATCGAAGGTACATATGTGCCGCTGTCCGAGACTATCCGCGGTTTCCGTGAGATCATAGAAGGCAAGCATGATGATCTTCCCGAATCAGCATTCCTCTTCGTCGGAACGATTGATGAGGCTGTGGCTAAAGCTGCAAAAAACGGTAATAAGTGATCATGAAAACCTTTGCTCTTAAAGTCATAACGCCCAAGGGTGCTGTTATCGATAAACCGGTGTCAGGTCTTTATCTGCGCGGCAGTGAAGGTGATCTTGCAATATTTGCAGGACACGTGCCTTTTGTAACAGCCGTCAGGGAAGGCAAGTGCACCATTGTTTATGATGATTCATCCGATGATACGGAAGCGGAGATCGGAGCCGGCATGCTTAACATTACAAATGATAAGGTGACACTTATCACCGAGAACTGGAAAGCATGATCTGATATCAGGTGTTTTTGGCTCTGTTGAGCATCATTTCTGCAACCCCCGAACGGAGTTCCAAAAACCGGATGAGCCTTTCGCGCTCATCCGTTTTCATGCCGCGGTTGATCCATCCCATAACTTTGCCAAAGCATTCGTCTTCGTAAGCATGAAGGATTATCAGGCGGTCTTCTTCTGATATGGCATCAGTTTTGAAGATCACTTTCCCATATTCCGTGATCACGTATTCGCATATGCGCCACAGATGCAGTTCAAAAAGAGCTCTGTCTGCCGAACTGCAGACATGCCGGATTATCTTTCTGTTCTGTTCTGCAAATTCCATGACAGCGAGCATGGCTGAATTTATGGAATCGACTGAAGGGTACCTGGCGATGAGTTCATCTGCCTTCTGTTCTACTATGTATTCTATAAGAGCCGGAATGTCTTCGAAATGGTAGTAAAAAGTATTCCGGTTGATATTGCACTGATCAACTATATTTTGAACGGTTATCTTTTTGACAGGTTCATTTTCCAATAAAGATATGAAAGCATCACAAATATGTTGTTTGGTTCTGACAGCCATGATGAACACCTCTGTTTTTTAGAATTATAATACGAATGCCCCGCTTTTTCTGTTGAGTGGCAATACAGCTTACAAGGCATCTGAATGGAAGAAAGATACCGTCGAGATTAGATGACCTGAAACATTTGAAACAATTAAAAAGGGCTTTGGCAAAACCCAAAGCCCTAATGGTGTTTTTGCAGGAGTTACTTAGCCTTCAATGGCAATCGTGGTATTGGAAGGAAGCTCTTTTAGCTCTTTCTTCGGAATTGTGAGTTTCAGAACACCGTCTTCGAACTTGGCCTTAACATCTTCGACCTTTACGCCGTCGCCGACATAAAAGCTTCTCTGCATAGCGCCTGCATATCTTTCCTGACGGATGACCTTGCCAAGTCTCTTTTTCTCGTTGTCATGCTCCTTGGAAGCTGCGATCGTCAGGTAACCGTTTTCGAGATTGATCTTGATCTGATCTTTCTTGAATCCCGGAAGATCCATATCCATCTCAAAATCAGTCTCAGTCTCATGAACATCGGTCTTCATCAGGTGCTGAGCGTTCTTCCCGTAAAGGTGCTTGTCAATATTGGCGAGCTCACGTGTCGGGAAACCCCAAAAATCATCAAACAAATCTTCTCCAAACAAACCGGACATCAACATAATAATCATCTCCTTTGAAAATGTTGTTATCCGAGCATTAGAGCGGAGGTCTGATCCATTTTATTGATCTTCGTTCCTTTGTTCTGACCACATTATAGCCTCTCCTGTTAGCACTCGCAAGTGGAGAGTGCTAATCAAAATCAACCATGTTTAAACAGCTGTTTTGTGCAGTATTAAACGCTCCGGTTTTCTGCAAGGGGACTATAATAATGGGGGTTTACGCATTTTGTATGCTTTTTGACACGCATTAGGGCAATAGAATAGTCATACCATTAATAAACGGTAATGGCTAAGTATATTACCCGCCGGTATTGCACTGGCGGGTTTGGTGTTTTTGCAGCTTTAATTTATTGGGGACCGAAATTGCTGCTGCTTGTGATGTAAAATAATGCTGAAAGGAGATGATGTTTTGAATTTCAGCAGGAAATACTACATCTTCGGAGCACTGTTAATGGCTGGTATTGCAGCGTTTTTCGTATGGAAGAAGTTTTGGGCGATGGCTGCTGTTTTTGCTGCCTTGTTTGTGCTGTACGTCTTCCTGCTGGTCAGAATGATCATCAAAGAGAAAAAAGAAGCAAAGCACAGCAATTCTTTTAAACAGATTAAACTTATCGCAACTGACGGACAGAGAAGAGCATATCAGACGTTTTATCCTTCGCTTCTCGACGGGATAGAAGACTGGGAAAGAGAAGAAATAGAGGACTATATCTGGGAATGTTTTAACAGCGGTCATTACTGGGATATGGCTCCGCTCCTTCCAAAACTTACGAAATATGACGGAATGGATGCTCTTAAGAAGGGGTATTCTTCTGCAGACGGAGACTACCAACGCAGTGAGTGTGCCCAGGTGCTTTACAGAGTAACCGGTGACGAACAATATAAGATATGACGGCTGCATTTTCGGGAATTGAGGAATAATGGAAAAACTGAAAAAGACATTTACTGTATTTCTTGTTGCAGCACTTTTCTCTTTTGCGCTGACCGGCTGTCTGATGAGCGGTAAGAAAGAGCCGCTCAAAGTTAAGAAGGTGTCTTATCTGGTGATTACGCAGTCTGTCAACCGTGCCGAGTTTTATGTGATAACAGACGACCGCAAGGTCACGCAGTACAGCATCACTCCGGAAGGTGATAAGACATACGATTATTTCGCAGGTGAACTCCCTCCGGAAGACAACTATAAGATCACTGAATATGAGATAGACGAACAGAGCTGGGAAAGCGTTGTAAATGAGCTTACCAGAGTTGACTTCATGAAATTGCTGGAAGAGTTCCCTCCGGTTAATAGTGACGACGGCTCAACCTACTATATCCAGGTTGAAACGGAAGACGGAATCCACAAGTCCGGTGGCTATGAGGCCGGCTTCAGAAAAGATCCTGAAAACAGAAAGTTTTCCGATGTAAGACAGTGCATAGCGAAAGCTTTGCAAAAACCGGAATAATATTTGTCCCTGCCCGGATTTTACAAATCTGATACAAGTCAGTGGTATAGTTTACTTTCGGAGGACTCCAATGAACATACTTATAATAGAAGATGATAAGACTATATCCGCTCTCATGGGCAGGACTCTTACCGGTGCGGGTTACGACTGCGAATTCGCATTTGACGGTGAAGAGGCTGAGGAACTTTTTGACAGTCATCCGTGGGATCTTGTGCTGCTCGATCTGATGCTCCCGAAGGTTTCGGGATACGATCTTCTTGAATATATCGCACCCTCAAAAACACCGGTGATAATAGTTTCTGCAATGGGCCAGGTAAACGACCGCATCAGAGGCCTTAAGATGGGTGCAGACGATTATATCTGCAAGCCCTTTCAGGTCGCGGAACTTCTTGCCCGCATAGAAGCCGTGATCAGGAGGACCGCACCTACTGACGATGTTTTCGATTATAAGGGAGTGTCAGTCAACAATGTTTCCCGCGTGGTCACCAAAGACGGTGAGACTGTTCCGCTTACGGTTAAGGAATTCGATCTTCTGAGCATGCTTATAAACAACCGCAATGTGGCTTTGAGCCGCAAACAGCTTTATGAGTATGTGTGGAAAGAAGAGTACTACGGTGAGACACGTACGCTTGATAATCACATTAAAAGGATAAGGCAGAAGCTTGGTTACGAGGACGTGATCAAGACTGTCTTCGGCATCGGCTACAGGTTTGAAACTGAAGAGGCCGGCTGCTGATGAAGATCTTCGCAAGGCTTTATATCGGTATTGTTCTGATACTTGTTTTCGTGCTGATCGTTTCAGGACTCATCATCGTAAACACCTCTCTGAACATGAATATCGATCATGAAGTCAAAAACGGCATGGAGCGTCACAATATCGTTCAGTCGCTCCTTAAGACCAATATCGCCATTGTCACGCGAAACAAGCTTGCTGACACTGACATCATCCGTCAGGCCGCCGAAAACACCAAGACCGGCGAAGGCCCCTCTCTTGTGGTACTCATGGATAACCAAGCCGTATACTGTGATATAGATTTTTATTCTGATTACAGTAATGTGGATGAGGGTTCTGTCAGATATCAGATCAAGACCATAGAAGGCCGCTCGTATCTTGAGTGTGGAAGTTCTTTCACTTTGCGCAACATAAGATATACATGCATAACTTGTTCTGAATTGACCAGGATAATTAATGAGAACAATTCCTTAAGGCATACATACAGATCGATCTATGTGGTAATGCTCGTTGTGGGAACGATATTCGCGCTGGTGTTCGCGCTTTATATCACCAAGCCGGTAAGACGCCTGAGCGATGCCACGAAAGCAATTGCGGAAGGTGACTATTCCCACAGGATCGATACTGTAACCAAAGACGAATTGGGCCAGCTGACGCAGGCATATAATTTGATGGCTGATACCATTCAGGAAAAGATAAATGACCTGGAGAGATCCGTTACGAGCAAAGAGGATTTCATCGCGGCTTTTGCGCATGAGACAAAGACGCCGGTCACGGGCATCATCGGTTATGCCGATCTCATCTATCAGGGCAGGCTGCACGGCAATGAGATAAAAGATGCCGCAGGCGTCATCATGTCTGAAGGAGAAAGGCTCCAGTCGCTTTCAAACAAACTCCTGGAACTTACGGAACTCAACCGCGGTGACTCAGCTCTCATGACTGAGCAGATAAGCACTTCTGATTTTGAAAAGGATCTGGAATCCATCATTAAGATACCTGCACAGAAGCGTGGCTCCGCTGTCACTTTCCGCATGGAAGACGGATACTTCTGGGCAGATTACGATCTCATCAGATCGGTTATCATAAACCTTATGGATAATGCCATGAAATCCGGCGCAAAGAATGTTGCCGTTTCCGGCGTTCAGGGATATGGCGATGCATATACGTTGACCGTGGCCGATGACGGCAGGGGAATTCCCGCAGATAAGGTTTCTCGCGTAAAAGAAGCATTCTACATGGTGGATAAGTCCAGAAGCCGTGCCGAACACGGTGCGGGACTCGGCCTGTCATTGTGCGACAGGATCGTCAGCCTGCATGGCGGCAAGATGGACATTGCAAGTGAAGAGGGAAAAGGAACAACAGTTACAGTCTTTATTCCCGACAAGGCAGAAGCTCCGAAAAAAACTACATGATATACACTCCGTTGTTACAACCCGGATACATCTGATGTTTAGAATGGCATCATGACAACTTAAACGTTTCAGTGTGTCAAATTCGAATGATTACGAGGTGATCAAATGAAAAATAATACGATAATCGGATTGGGACTTGCCATGGTATCTGTAGTATCCATGACAGCGGCATTCCCTGTCTTCGCAGACGTCAAGCCGGTTAGTGTCGAGACAACGGGCACCGTAATCTCCATCGGTGATAACCGCACCGAAAGTGACCTGTATAATGCCGGTGAGACAGTCGTGACAGAACAGGGTCAGGGAGAAGATAAGGCTTCGGGAAAGTTTGACCCTTCCAAGAGCACTAACCTTTGCAGGCTTGATTACGATCCAAAGACGCTCGAAGAGCCCAGTCCTGCCGCAAAGCCTTCAGACTATAAGGATGCTGCCATCAGAAAGATGGCTGAGGAATATGCAGCGAAGGGCTATTTCCTTACAGACTGCAAATTCGAAGCAACAAACCACTCTTCAGGGTGCGGAAGTACTGAATATGTCTTCTGCAACGGGTTTACCGCAGTGGACGATGACAATAACGGCAACAATACCTGCTATATCGAAGTCGTAAAGGCAAATCCTGAGGAATTCAAGTGGTTTATGGCTCTCTTTGATGAAGGCTCGTTCAAAGTCACCAAGAATGGCAGTGTGGAAGAATATAAATTAAAGGATTCGCTTCAGACAGAAATAATATCCTATAACAAGGATGATCAGATCCTGAAGATAGAGATCAGGTTTAACACTGAAGCTGCCAAGAACGCTGTAGGCTGATACAAATACATAACGAATGAATCATGAAAAGGACCTGACAATCGTCAGGTCCTTTTTGATGAATGCTATGGAATTATTACTGCCTTAAAGGTTTGAAAGGGCTTGCGCCAGGCTCTCTTACGTAAGGCTTTTCTTCTTCAGGCTCGGCAGCAACTTTCCTGAACGGACTTGATTCCTGATTCAACTTGGGTGTTGCGGTTACGGTCTTTGCAGCCGGACTGGGGAAGAACCTTGAAGTACTTCCTGAATTCTGTGGAAGTTTCTCACCGGAACTTTCGTAATCGTCTGAAAGCAGGGAACCCGAGTCTCCCTCAAGGAAAGACAATGACCCGAAATCTGAATCTCCCAATGAGGACAGAGATTCTGAAGCTGATGATTCACCAAATGATGACATCGGACCAGTATTGGTTGTCATGTTAAACATCTTGGTGGGATCGACCGGCTTCTTGTGGATCAGGATCGAATCATCCTGAGGTTCAGCTGTCTTATACGCGATCGCTCCGAATGCAGATGTTGATATGGGAGTTTCAATCTCAGGTTCCGGAGTTCCTGCCGGCTTGAATGCGCTGGAAGCGAATGGAGATGCCGGAGCAGCGGAAGCAGCAGGGGAAGCAAACGGTGATGATGCAGAAGACGCAAATGGCGATGACGGAGCAGCAGAAGCAGCCGGAGAAGCGAATGGCGATGCTGCAGAAGACGCAAATGGAGAAGTTGCCGCCGGTTTCTCAGACTCTGTTTTTTCCGGAGCCGTCTGCTTGAAAGGACTGTAGGATGAAGTGATCTGAGCAGACAAGGTTGGAGCGGCTTTTTCAGCTTCCGATGAAGCCAGAGGCTTAAAAGCGGCTGCAGCAGCCTGGGCTGCTGTCAACTCTTCGGCTTCTTTTCTTAAAGCAGACATCGGCTTAAGCGGGGTGAAAGCTTTTTCTTCCTTGTAAGCAAGAACTGTAGCGTCAACTCCTTTCTTTTCAGGAACCGGGTTGAATGCGCTTGCAGCCGGTGCAGGGCTGAATGCACTCGAAACAGGCGCCGGATTGAATGCTGCCGATGCCTTGCTTTCGGGCTTTGCAGCGCCAAACGGTTTGAAGGGGCTTGAAGAAACTGCCGCCTGAGGAGCTGCTTTAGGAGCCGCATCTTCGTTTTTTTCTTCAACTGCGGGACTTGCAGAGGGATTGGCAAAAGGTGATGCTTCGGGTCTCGCCGCAGGCCTTGCAGAACCGACAGATGACGGTCTGGATCCGGCTGCAGGTCTTGCGGTGCGGTTTTCTGTCTTAGCTGCAATTATCGGTTTGAAAGGGCTGGAAGGAACTGCAGCCTGAGGTGCTGCCGCAGGAGCTTCTTCTTCGAGCTTTGCTGCCACGGGTCTCGCAGCAGGTCTTGCCGATCCGACAGAAGACGGCTTGGAAACGGCTTCAGGTCTTGCTGCTGGTCTTGCAGAACCGACAGATGACGGTCTGGAACCTGCTGCAGGTCTTGTCGTACGGCTTTCTGCCTTAGCTGCGCTCAAGGGCTTGAACGGACTCGGAACATCGGGTGCCGTGCTCTTGGGAGCGAGAGCTTCTTTTTCTTTCTTTTCAGACGCAGGTCTGAAAGCACTGGGAGTGCCGGCAGGGTTGTATGTTGATGCCCTGCTTTCGCGCTTTGCGGTGCCTATCGGTTTGAAAGGGCTTGCTGGTGCAGATGTCTGAGGTTCAGCCTCAGGTGCTTCGTTTTCAGGTTTTGCAGCAGCTGCGGGTCTTGCAGCCGGTCTTGTCGCAGCAGGCCTGGTTGCGGCAGGTCTGGTTGCAGCGGGTCTTTCTGCAGCAACGGCAGCAGGCCTGGTTGCTGCAGGTCTTGTCGCAGCGCCGGCAGCGGGCCTTGTGCCTGCAGAAGTTCTTGTGGTGCGTGTTTCTGTTTTCGCGGAAGACAAAGGCTTAAAGGGACTCGGAACATCCGGAGCAGTATTCTTGGATGCCGGTTCCTCATTTTCTTTCTTTGCCGATGCGGGTCTGAAAGCGCTCGGTGTGCCTGCGGGATTATATGAGGATGCTCCGCTTTCACGTTTTGCTGCGGCACCTGCAGGTTTGAAAGGGCTTAAAGCACCGTTCTTGGGCGCTTCTGCCGGCTTGTTTGCCGAACCCATTCTCATGAAACGCATCGGACTTTCGGAATGCTGAGGCAGTACGCCTTCGCTTTCGTGATCAGCCTCGGAAACGAGGGAACCCTGTGATTCGGGTTCTTTCAGACCGCCTACTGATGTCTGCGACTTTCCGCATTTCCAGCAGTACTTGGCTCTTTTGGGAATATCCTCTCCGCATTCAACGCAAGAGGTAAGAGGCATGGCGCATTTCCTGCAGAATTTTGCATCTTCGGAAAGTTCCAGACCACAACTCATACAAAACATAACATGCCTCCAGATTTGTTTTTACGGATAAAATATCGAAAACAATAAATTTTCAAATATTTCTAACAGTATTATACATTATCGGAAAGCGGTTGTGTTTACCGAGGCTCGAAGCATGCCGACTATCTGCATTTTATCTGTGTAGATTTAAGAGTTTATCGTGTGTTTACGGTGCAACCCGTTGACACGGTAGGTTATAGATGTTAATTTAATCGCATTAAAGAGAAGGAGGAATGACCGTGAGATCTGTAAGCATCTTGATTGCATGCTGTACATGTTGTAGCGTCGTCACACTCCCGTAAATGGCAGGGGCTGTCAGGACATGACCTGATAAAACCGGCAGATCAAGTAAACAGTACGGGAGTTCCTTATGGAATTCCCGTTTTTCATTCTAAAGAAAGCGAGACATGGAAATGCAGCAGAATGTTAGCAAAGAGATCGGAGATTTAGTCAGGAAAGTTCTGGCTGACTATGACGGCGGAAAGAACATCGATGCCACCGATATCTTCAATAAACCTGACCGAAATGAAGTAATAGATATCGTCAACAACCTGTTTTTCGTAATGTATCCGGGATACTTTAAGGATCTTACTTACAGGTTTTACAATCCCAAGAACGGGATCGCACTGATGCTCGAGGACATCTTCTACCGTCTGAATAAGCAGGTCGCACTTGCGATCGATTTTAAGGGCACGATGACTGAAGAGAAGAGGAAAGAGGAAAGCTACCGCATCTGCACCGCTTTCGTTGAGAAGATCCCGCAGATCAGGGAGTATCTTGAAACGGATCTCCTTGCGACTTACGACGGTGACCCCGCGGCCAGCAGCTTTGAAGAGATCATAATCGCGTACCCCGGACTCATCGCGATTACGACCTACAGAATGGCTCATGAGCTTTATCTGCTGAACGTTCCGGTTATCCCCAGGCTCATGACTGAGTTTGCGCATTCCAGAACGGGAATAGACATCCATCCGGGAGCTACGATCGGCAAGAATTTCTTTATCGATCACGGTACCGGCATCGTAGTTGGTGAGACATCGATCATAGGAGAGAACGTAAAAATCTATCAGGGCGTCACCATCGGAGCTCTTTCGACCCGCGGCGGCCAGAAGCTTTCGGGCAAGAAGCGTCATCCGACCATCGAGGATAACGTTGTCATCTATGCAGGTGCTTCGATCCTCGGAGGCGAGACCGTTATCGGCAAAAACTCGGTTATCGGAGGCAACACTTTCATTACGAGTTCTGTTCCTGCCGATACCAGAGTCAGCATAAAGAACCCTGAAATGGAATTCTATTCTTCCGGCAAAAAGCATGTCAAAGAAGAGATCCAGCAGAGCGAAGA
>JAFWQF010000084.1 GCA_017509205.1 Clostridiales bacterium
AAGCTCGACCAGCTGTCCAATCCCAAGAGCAAGGAATTCTTCGAAAAGCCCATGCTCAAGAAGCAGAAGAAGATCGGCATCCTCAATCACAGAACGGTCAGTTACTTCTATGAAGACATGAAGCATTACGATAATTCCATAACCGTCATCGTAGACATCTATGAGTTTGACATGGAATCCAAGCAGTATAAGGCCATCAAGGAAAACAAGGGCTTCAAAGCATATCAGGTTTTAGGCTACGGCAAAAAAGCCGCCGCCGATAAGATCGACTGCATCGCATCTGCCGTAAACAAGCAGTTTGTGGTCTACATTCAGGGTTCTACGGGCAATAACGACAATCAGGAAGAAAAGGCCCCCTTTAAGATCAGCCAGGCAAGCAAAGCTTACTACGCCTTTAAGAATCTGAAGTGAATTCCTTGCTCAGGGCAAGCTCAACGTTCTCCGTGTCCATCGCCTTCTCGGCGTCAGTCAGATCGGAATACGGAACGAGGCAGTTATGGAGCCTCTTTGAGTTATCGCGGACCTTATTGTAATGCCAGTTATTGATCCAGAAGAACCTGCACCAGCGGATGTGCTCGAGTTCAGAGAGCTCTTCGATCGAAAGACCCTTCTTGTTCAGCATCTGGATCACCGGGAAGTATTCTGCCGCAGAAAGGCTCGATTCACGCTTGAAGACATCCAGGTATTCCCAGGTATCTCCGCCGTATTTGATCCTGTAGTGCTCGCTAATCTGCTTTGCGGTCTCGGTCTGTTTCTCGCGGACGACATTGTCAAACGTGAGCGTATCCTCTGCCGCACCGAAATTGATGATCGTCGTCTCGCAAGACCTGAAAAGCCTCTCTATGCCCTTCTTGTTCTTGCCGTAGATATAGACGGTCTTAAGCGGCATGATGGCAATGAGCTTCAGTGCATCGGTGATGTTGTCCTTCTCCGACCCGCAAAAGATCAGCCTGTTCATGGAGCGCATCATCTCGTGGTCCTTGATGAAATCACCGCCGTGATAGACGATCTTGTCCTTTGCGGAAGCAGCAATGTTATCAAGCTCGGGATGCGCCGTCATGAAGCGTTCTGACGGATTCCACAGGTGATACTCGATCCCCTGGTCAGGCGCGAAGATATTCATGAGCAGAGCCTTTTTCATGATCTCATCGAAAAGATCCCCGCTGCCTATTATCGCTATCTTGTCGCCTTTTTCAGGCCTGTATTTCTTCCAGTAAAGACCTGCACAGTTCTCCTCGATCGAAAAGCCTGCGATGTTTTCTTCCTGCAAAAGCATCGGAGAGATTCCCTTAAAGCAGACGACGGTCTTGGACTTCTTGATTAGAGATTCGGGAAAGTCCCTGAAAAACGCCACGGCCTCCTCGTTATCATCAGGCATGACGATATGGTACTTGCTGTGGTACGGCTTCTTCAGATTGCCCTTGATACCATCTTTGCCGAGGTTGCTAAGTAAGATCTCCGCGTTCTTGTTGTCCCCGTAGACCGAGCAGCTCTTGCTGCCTCTGGCCCTCCAGGACATCTTTAAACGCTCGTAAATAGTCTTTGCAAGCGTAAGCACTACCGTGAAAGTAACGATCGCTCCCGTCCATTTCGCGAACTCAAGCCACAGGTTCGTATGCTCCATTCCTGCGCCCAAGCCATACACCTTGAACGAATAATAGAGCGCCCAGGAAATATTAAGCCCGCACAGCCTGTATCCGATGTATGCCAGGATATAAGGAATCGAAATGCAACTGTATTTCAGGATTTTCTTCTTCACGGTTTTGCTCTCTCAGATGTCAGCCAAGGAACTTATTGTTTTCCCATTTGCCTTCCTGAACTTTTCCATCAGCGGATGTAAACTTGCCCTGACCGTTCATCTTGCCGTCTTTCCATTCGCCGACATAAACGTCATTGTTTTTCCATTTATATGTTCCCTGGCCGTTCATCAAGTCATTTGCCCAAGCGCCGTCGTAAACGCCGCCACTGGCATAAGTCATTTTGCCCTGGCCGTTTCTCTTATCATCTTTCCACGCACCCACGTAGACATTGCCCTTAGAATCGGTATAAGTTCCGTTGCCGTTACGCTTACCGTCTTTCATCTGGCCTTTATATACAGATCCATCGTTGTACTTTTTCTCAACGACTTCAGATGAGTTGCCTAAAAACTTGTTGTTTTCCCATTTGCCTTCCTGAACTACACCCTTGGAACTGGTGTATTTACCCTGGCCGTTTAATTTGCCATCCTTAAATTCACCGACGTAAACACTGCCATCGGTATACGTTAATTTACCCTGACCGTTACCCTTGCCGTCTATCCAATCGCCGTCATAAACTTTGCCATCAGAATACTTATATATTCCCTTACCATTGATCTTGTTATCTTTCCATTCACCTTCGTAAACAGAACCACTGGCATAAGTCATTTTGCCCTGACCGTTTTTCATGTCATCTTTCCATTCACCATCGTAAACGTTTTTATCAACATCAGTCAGAATACCATGTCCATCTTTTTTGCCGTCCTTATAGTTACCATCGTAAACAGCACCATCGGCAGACGTATATATTCCCTGACCATTGTATAAGTTGTCTTCCCATCTTCCTTCATAAACATCTTTGTTGGCATAAACTAATTTACCCTGACCGCTTCTCTTGCCGTCTTTAAACTCGCCAACGTAGACATCTCCATTAGCCCAAGTGTATGTACCCTGTCCATCGATATTGTCATCTTTCCATTCGCCTTCGTAAACAGAACCGCTGGAGTAAATTTGTTTTCCCTTTCCGTTATACTTGCCGTTTTTAAACTCACCTTCATAAACAGTGTTATCAGGGAAAACTATCTTACCGTTTCCATTCAGATATCCGTCAACAAAAGTTCCTGAAACAACATATCCGCCATTTAAGGTCAGAACGCCCTCACCGTTTGGTTTGCCATGCTGCCAAACGCCTGTGTATTTACCATTTAAAACAGGATAAGCATCACCGACACGGATAATATCAGCAGAATAAGCTTTCTCGGTAACCTTTCGTGGAGATTTCAAAGCTATCGCCGTCGCCGTTCCGCCAATGACCAGAACCGCAACACCTGCGACTATCGCAATGAAAGCCTTGCTCTTGAAAAAGCTCTTTTTTGCAGCAGGAGCTGAAGGAGCCTTTGCCGGCGTGCTGATCTGAACAGGAGCAGACGCTGCGGGAGCAGCTGTTTCAGCGGGCGCGGTTTCCTGTCTGCGGCAGGCACTGATCCCGGTTGCAGCATCAAACTTGTCGTAGAAATCTATTTCGTTCTTATAGGTGTACTTGTGGATCGCCTGGACGCGGTTGAGGCGCATGCTCATTCCTTCTGACATCGTTACGTTCGAAAGATAGACGAGCAGACGCTTTCTGTCCTTGTCACGGGCATAGTTGAGTTCGTCCTTGCAGTTTGAGGACTGCAGATACTCTTCAGTGATGAACGCGACGAAATAAGTGCAGTTTGCGACCCTGCTGGCAATATACTCAGCCCACTCGGTACCTGGATCTATTCCCGCGTCGTACCAGATACGGTAACCCGCCTGATTCAGGTGGTAGATTATCTCTTTGACTGCGGTTCCGTTCTTGTGTGCGTAACTGACGAATATATAAGGCTCATTACCCTGATAGGGTTCGATCGCGTAAAAATCTTTATCTGCCATGTTCCTGTCCCCGGTGACAAAAAGTAGGTTAGCCTCTGCCTATATAACACCCTCTGTAAACATTAACTAACCGCTTGTATTCTACTTTTCTGCGGGGGCAACTGTCAATTATTCTTTAGGCATATTAAAACGGCAGGAAACCTCCCTTTCCCGGGATGGCATCCTGCCGTGATCTGCTGTTTGCTTAACGATAAGCTTTCTTTCCTTAGTCCTTATCACCGGAGCGGAAAAGCTTGATGTATTCTTCCTCCGTTATCGGTGTTCTGGAACACAGACGGAAAGGATATGTCTTCATGATGGCGTCGATCTCATGGGGCTTGGCCTCAATGAGTATGCTGCCCACTATCTCACCTTTACGGTCTATGACATAGATGAAGCCTTCATCATAGTCGTAGTAAAAGTATCCGCCGCCGATCTTATCGAGATCGTCAATGCTGAGTTTCTTGCAATTCTTCTCATCAAATAACATATGCGCACCTCTTAAACTGTCACTATGTCCCAGAGTTCGTCTACCAGGGCAGCAAACTCTTCCGGTGTGAATCCGCTCTCGCAGTTAACCATTTGTCCTTTGGAGACTTTGGCAGCATCGCAGATGGTCGTGATCAGATATTCTTTGCTCTTACCGGACTTCTTGAAATTCCTTATCAGCCAAATGGTAAGTTCTCTGTCTTTTTCAGTTACGGCTCCGCCGCTGACCATTTCGATCGCGTCAAGGTTCAGTTCCCTGCAAGAGTTCTTTTCAGACATAATAATTGCACCTCTTAAACTTCAACTGTATCCCAGAGCTCGTCCACTAAAGCTGCGAACTGTTCCTGAGTGAGGCCTGTCTTGCTGTTTACGAGCTTGTCGCTGGTCCAGCTTGCAGCTCCGCACATGATCTTAACCAGACACTCTTTGGTCTGACTGCACAGCTTGGTATTACGGATCAAGCCTTTTGTGCGTTCAATGTCTTCATCCGCATAACCGCCGCAGATAAGGTCAAGCTGTTCACGTGTGAGTTCTATTGAGTTTGTGTTGTTCATAGTAATTTCTCCTTGAGTTTTTGTTTGACGGGTTCATTATCACAAGGAGCGAAAAGCCAAACAATCAGTAATCTTGGGCCGTTTTGATGCTTAAGCGACAGTAAGTATTCAAAGTGTTTAATAACATGAAAAAAACCGGCTCACACGGAGCCGGCTCTCATCAATCAATATATTTATACCAGCGGCAGATACTTCTCAACGAATTCATTGACAGTTTCGCGCTTGATCCTGTATCCGGCTTCGAACTTAATGTAAGTCATCAGCCTTTTCTCACATTCTTCCAGCTTATCGGGGTTGCACAGGTCATTGTCCCTTTTGTATTGGGTAAGCCTGCTTTTCAGTTCTTCAAAGATCGGTGTCTGCTCTATATCTTCAACCGTATTAAGCCACGTGTTCGTACGTACGCCGCCTGCAACCCTGTCCATGTCTTCCTGATGCAGTTCTTTGGGATCCATAAGCATTTCCTCCGATTACACTAAGGGCAGATATTTATCAATGAATTCCTGGCCCAGCTGGCGCGAAAACCTGTAGTTCCTGCCGTTTCCGTTAGCATAAACAAGTATTCTGTTTGCAAGTTCTTCCATGTTTGCAGGAATGCTCAGATCTCTGGTATTCTTGCCTATGCGAAGCACTTGTTTCAGTCCTTCAAAGACCGGAGACTGCTCTATTTCTTCGATGGTATAAAGCCATATATCCTTGCCTCTGCCGCCTGCGACCTTATCCATATCCTGGCTGTTAAGTTCTCTGTTATCCATAGATATCACCTCCGTGAATACCGCGGTGCCTTTTATCAAATTATAGTAACCAACTGTTTCGCAGGTGTTAAGGAATTAAAAAGCGTTTTCGAGTGCCTGCATGCAGTCCTTGAATACCTGAAGATAATTGAACGCAGCGACTGATGCGAGGATGCAGATGATCGCGATTACACAAATAACTTCTACGAGTGAGAAACCCTTCTTTGAAACCTTTACTAACTTTGTCATTTTTCCTTCCTCCGTTTGTTAGTTGTTTGTTTTTGTTTGATGGCTTCATTATCAAGTCTTGAAAGTCTTCAAACAATCACTAATCAGGGCCGTTTTGATGCTTAAGCGACACTTTCTATCCCGTCTGTCGATAAACCGCAAAATTGCCACTAGAAAAACCGGTTTTTTTGATATAATTTCGCAGTATTTCAGGAGAAGGAATAAAGAAATGAAGAAGATATTGGCATCGCTCGTCCTTACTGCCCTCATAGCAGGGTCACTTACGGGATGCAGCAAGAAAACAAATAAACCGTCAGAAACAACCGAGCCGACCGTCGTCATAACGATAACGGAAGCAACCACTACAGAGACCACGGAGGACCCCAGGGGCCACTATGAGTTTAAGCCCATAGTCATGTCTTCTATATTCAAGGACATAATGGGCGAGGACATGTATTGGGCTTACTGCAACTACGTAAATGCGGTCAGAGCAAAGGAGGACTCTTTTGAGGTCAAGAGCGAGCATGACTACGACTGGATGATCGGCCAGTTCCCTGCACAGTTCTACCCCATCTACGGTGTCTATACCGAGTCCAATTACGCCGGAGCATTTAAGGACGGCAGGGCCACCTTCCAGTACAAGATCGACAAGGAAGAGCTCGCTGCCAAGGAAAAAGAGTTCGAGAAGACCGTCATGGACATCGTCAACGAGAACATCAGAGACGACTATTCGGACTTCGAAAAGGTCCTGGCGTTATACCTCTACTTTGCAAAGACATACACCTACGATTACGATGCACTGAAAATGGATCCCATCGAAAAAGACAATAAGCTTTCCTCTTACAGGTTCTTTTTTGACAAGAAGGGCATCTGCTTTGAGTGCGCGGGCGCGTTTAACTACCTCCTGCTCCAGGCAGGCGTGGACGTTACCTCAGGCGGAGGTTACTCTCACTCCGCCAAAGACGGGCACGCATGGTCTTACGTCACCATAAACGGAAAGAACTACCACGTCGATCCCACATACGTCATGGGTCAGCCGGGCAACCTCACCTATCTCATGATGACCGATTCCAAGCGTGAACAGGAAGGTGACTACAAGAAGAACGAAATGAGCATCGCCTGCCACTACAAAGAAGACCACAACGGCAGCAAGTACGATGCTGACGACGATTTCTTCTCTCCCCTCTGGGGCGGCACCCTCACCTCCTGGGACCACAAGAAGAAGGTAATAAACTACACTGATTCCGAAGGCAACGAGAAAACATTCGATTACTCGAAGTTCGGATAATCCCTTCAGTTTTGAAATAACCGACAAATACCCGGTCTGATGTCTCCTAAGCATCAGATCGGGT
The DNA here is from genome assembly GCA_017509205.1 of Clostridiales bacterium. Taxonomy (GTDB): domain Bacteria; phylum Bacillota; class Clostridia; order Saccharofermentanales; family Saccharofermentanaceae; genus Saccharofermentans. The sequence continues at coordinate 6,987 of JAFWQF010000084.1, forward strand.
CTTTTTTGATGATTGGCAGGCCCCAAGGCCAAACGGATAATGGACGCGGAAATCCAAAACCCAAGGAGAATCAACCATGAATAATAACAAAGAACTCAGCATTGACATGCTCGAAAACGTCTCAGGCGGCGGCGTACCCGAAGAGATGAACGAACTTAAGGACGCTATCACTGGCAACCCCTATTTCACGGATCTCTGGAACCAGTGCTCCAAGGACTGCGGCGGTGATCTTTACAGAACCTGTGAAGCATTCATGCTCCGCCAGTTCGACATAATCCTCACATGGGATGAAGGCTACGTAGACTACGATTACGATACCTACGAGCACTACAGGGCACTCGAGATGATCAGGTGCTACAAGCCGAAGAAAAGAAGATAAGTTAACAATGAACGATCCCGCCGATTAAACGGCGGGATCTATTTTTCTGATTACCAGATAGTAATATCAACTGACTCCGTTCCCTTCGTGACCTTCAGCGAACCGCTGGTTGCCTTGGGCTTAAGGAGACTCATGTTGGGTTTCACCTTCTTGCCCAAGCGTATCTTGACCATGTCGGGAGAAGGATGCTTTTTGGTAAGCTTCAGATTCCTGATATCAAGACAGTTGCCTCCTTCGATCGTGAAGTTCAGTCTTCCTCCGGTAACGGCAATGGTACCCTTTACAGTCACCTTGCCGCCTTTCATTATCCTGATCTCCTGAGGCTCCACCTTCGGGATCTTCGCCTTACCTACATTGACCGTAACCTTCGTCCAGATCTGGCAGTCTATCTTATGGCCGCTGTCATCTTTGACGGTGGATTTACCCTTGGTAAGTATCTGTTTGACCATGGCTGTCTCAAGCTTGTTTCGTTCAGAATAAGACACTTGAGGACCGTGGTATGTCAGGTCCATGAAATCACCTTTTGAGGTGATACTGTAGCTCAGATGGTCAGCAAGCGGCGACATGTTCCTTGTATCAACGTTGCCTTTAACACCTTTCGGCCATGAAACGTTTTTCTTGTTTGTACCGCGTATGACGACTATCATGACATCCTTCTTCGCGAAGTTGTTCTTGGTAAATGAATTAGCGGAAACAGACAGGCCTGAGAGATTGACGGATGAAGCATTCTCAAGTTCAAACAAAGTATTCTTCCCCGCCTTTTTGTAAGCTGCGTTTCCGTCCAGCTTGCCCTTTACCGTTACCTTATGGCCGTTGCAGTTAAGGGATGCTCCGAAGATATCGTCCTTAGACACATCAATGGTGATGTCAGAATCAAGCTTGATGAACCTGACACCTGACTTCATCTGTTCTTTTATGTCTTCGAGTGACTTTGCAGCAGGTGCTTCAGGACCTGATCCTCCACCGGGATTACCGCCGTCAGGAGCGCCTCCGCCGCCTTCACCGTCAACCAGTGCCTTCCACTCGCCCTGATACTTCTCATCGGACAGACGGCACATTTCAATGAACTTCTCTTCAGTCTCCCTGGCAGCACCGTCAACATCTATCTGACGGTAGTGCTCGTTCTTTCCCTCATCGAAATCCTTACGGTAACTTTCGTAGTCTTCTTCACCGGCGATCATGGCACCAAGGCCTACGATATTGAGGTTAGGATCAGCCTTGATAAGACCGATGAAATCACGCACTCCTATCTTATATGTCTTCCCTACAAACTCCTCTTTACGGAATCCCGGAGTATAGTCACTGGTACCGCAGTTGGTGATGACATCACCGTTGCAGATCATGTAGAGATCCATCGCTACACGTCCGCCATTATGTTCAGTTTCCACTCTGACACCGATATAGTTGACACCTTCAACAGGCTTGGGAGCTTGTGTAGGAGGCGTGTCGGGTTCTGAAGGAGGAACACTTTC
>JAFWQF010000008.1 GCA_017509205.1 Clostridiales bacterium
CGGAACTGAACACCGCGCTGCATGGTCTTGTCGTCAAAGCCCACGTAAGTCCAAGGTGCTATGAAACAGATCGTTGCTTCAGGATTGATGTTGCTGATCAGCGCTGCAAGCTGACTGCATTTCCCGGCGAAGTCTTCAGCGGTTGTGCTTGCCTGCCCGATGCCGAGAGAGTCATTGATCCCGACAGCGATCACGTAAACATCTGCGGATGGTATTTTGCTGCTGTTGTCTATGACATTCTTAACAGTCCATCCGGGGTAGGAGAAATAAGATGTTTTTCCATTGATGTACTGTTTCAGGGGCTCGTTCCAGCGTATTCCGTCTGTTTCCGTTCCGTCGGTAATGCTGTCGCCGATGAAACAGAAAGACTTTCCGCTCTGCATGTCCTCATAAAGATCGCAGTCTTTGAGCTCTTCGGTCATTCCGTCTTTTACGTCATATTCATGGTGATGCATACGGTAGATCCTGTACTTCGGGAGTACTACAAAACTTGTGAGAGTGTAAAGGACAAGCAGGACTGCCACGACTGATAACGCGGCAGTTAAAATGACAATGCTCCTGCTGTTCTTGTTTCTGACCATATTATGTTTTTGAAGTTTTCATGTCGTGATCGGCTTTCAGGACCGCATAACTGAATAACTCTATACCTTCAGGTGCTTTTGGGTGAAATCTGTTATACATGAATTTGGAGGCACCTTCCCTTGAGAAGACATCCATTATTACCGGATGAGGGTCAATGAATCTGTATTCGGTCTTAGCACACCATCTGCCGAGTTCTTCACGGAACTGTTCACCGCGCATCATACGCGTATCATCGAATCCGAGGTAAGTCCAGGGAGCGATAAAGTAGATCGTGGCATCGGGATTTATGTTCTTTATCCTGTTTGCCAGATAACTGCAGCTGTCAGTGAATTCTACCGGAGTTAAGCTTTTTTCACCTAATGTGAGCGCGTCGTTGATGCCGATCGCTATTACATATACATCTGCGGGTATGATTATGTCGCGGTGATCTATCAGGCTCTGTGTTTCCCATCCGGGATATGAAAGGTAAGAAACTTTTCCTTTAATATATTGGATCAGAGGCTGATACCAGTGTATTCCGTATGATACTGTTCCGCTCGTTATGCTGTCACCGAGAAAGCAGAAAGATTTGCCGCTCTGCATATCGGTATACAGATTACTGTCTTTCAGTTCATCGGTCATTCCGCCGTATACCTTGTAATTGTGATGGCGGGCGCGGAATGATAGGTATTCCGACTGGATAGAAGGCCAAAAGACAACATAAAAAAGCAAGGCCGCAGCAAGTGCCAGGACGATCGATAAAAAGATAACCGTTTTTTTGTTTTTGCCTTTGCTCATGTGTGAATTCTATCAAAGTAGACTGTCAGATAAAAGTTGCCAAAACAAAACCTGCCTGTAGCTCTTGGGGCAGCAGGCAGGTTTTGAATTCTTGACGCTTTAACGGATTACAGAAGATGTGCTCTGAGATCTTCGCCTGAAAGAGGTGAGAGGAGTGCGGGTGCAATGTCGAAAACGGTCTTGCAGCCGTAGTCGCCCTTCTGTGAGAGACGGTAGATTGCTCTTGCGTAAGCCGTAAGGACTGAACCTGTGAACTCAGGGTTGGAGTCGAGCTTGAGTGAGTACTCTATAACGTGCTTGTTCTCTCCGTTTACACCGGTCTTGCCTGTACGGAAAACGAAACCGCCGTGATTGATCCTGGAGTGATCCCTGATAAATTCCTCTTCGGAGATGAAGTGAACGGTAGTATCGTAATCTGCGAAGTAGTTGGGCATTTCCTTGATGGTCTTTTCGATGAGAGCCTTGTCTGCGCCTTCCTCAGCGACTACGAAGCACTCTCTTGTGTGCTTCTGACGTGTTGAAAGCTCAGGCTCAGAACCGGACCTTACAGCATCGAGAGCGCTTTCGACAGGAATTGTGTACTGCTTGCCGTTCTTGACACCGGGGACTCTTCTGATGGCATCTGAATGGCCCTGTGAAACGCCCTTGCCCCAGAATGTGTAATCCTTGCCTTCGGGAAGGATGCAGCTGCCGTAAAGACGGTTGATCGAGAACATTCCCGGATCCCAGCCGCCGGAGATGAGAGCCGTGTGATAAGTATCAGCAGCTGCCTTGTCAACATTTGCGAAATGCTTGGGGATCATTGCGTGTGTATCGAAACTGTCGATTACGTTGAACATCTTTGCATATTCGGGTGTCTGCTTGGGCAGGTCTGTAGCGGAACCGCCGCAGATGACGAGAACATCGATCTTATCCTGCCAGTCTGCTGCTTCGGAAACGGAAGAAACCTTGACGCCGGGAGTAAGTGTCTTGACGGAAGAAGGGTCTCTTCTGGTGAAGATTGCCGCAAGTTCCATGTCGGGATTCTGTCTTACCGCGAGTTCAACACCCTTGGCGAGATTGCCGTAGCCCAAAATGCCTATTCTGATTGCCATATGTTAGTCCTCCTTAAGGGCTTAATTCTATTCGAACGCATTATAACAAATCTGAGGGTAGCTTGTTTATGGTAATTAACAAATTTCTTGTCGTTGTATTATAATAATCGTCATGCCGAGCATTAAATATCTGATAAGACGCGTCATGCGCATGGATCTTAAGGCTATGAACGCCAAGATAAAGGATATCCACGAGAAGAGCGGAAAGTCCCGCGCGTGGATCTTTTTCGACATGGTCCACTGCGGCAGGAAGTTCGGTGCGGGATATATGGATTACTGGCTCTATGAGATGTACAACCTCAACGATGCCCAGCGCGACACTTATATCACCAGAGGCCGCAGCAATGATCTCGTAAACAGATATAACGATCCAAAGTTTACGCACCTGATCGACAACAAGATCGAGTTCAACGAGCATTTCGGGGAATTCCTTGCGCGCAAGTGGATCCCGATCAGGGAAGACAATAAAGATGAAGTCATTAGTTTCATTAAGGATCACGACAAGCTCATTGCCAAGGCTGATCTCGGTTCGTGCGGCAAGACCGTTGAGATGGTGGACTGCACGAAAGAGACTCCGGAGCATCTTTATGACAGACTACTTCACATGGAGCGCCCTCATCTTCTGGAAGAAGTGCTCGTACAGCATCCGGCCGTAAGCGCCATCTATCCTCACGCCATAAACACAGTCAGGGTAGTAACCATCCTGAAGGACGGCAAAGTCCATATTGCCAGTGCCTGCGTAAGATTCGGCAATCACGGTCATACGGTCGATAATTTCAACAGCGGCGGAATGACTGCGCCAATGGATGAGAAGACCGGTGAGATCACCGATTACGCAATCGATAAGAGCAAGAATCTGTTTACGCATCATCCTGAGACCGGTGCTGCCATCAAGGGCTTCGTTTTCCCGATGTGGGATGAGGTGTGCGAGATGTGCACCAAGGCAGCGTTAGTAGTGCCCCAGGTCGGTTATATCGGCTGGGATGTATGTTTCACTCCGGATTGTCCCGCAATAGTCGAGGGCAACGATTATCCGGGCCACGATCTTTATCAGTTGCCCGAACATACCCATGACAAGATGGGCATCTGGCCCAAGTATCAGGTTTGATTGTATTTGGGAGTTCAGGTGATCAGCCTGTGACTCTTTGTGATGATGAACATCATCAGAATGCCGGGGATGGCATATTCCGGTGAATTGAATTCGAGTATCCAGTTCTTTTTCAGCTGTGCTTCGCCAAAGAAAAGCCTTCCTACGACGTTGCCTGCATTATCGCTGAAATACGTCACGCCGCCCATGATGTTGCCCGGAGCAACGTTTACATGAAGACCTGCAGAATTCAGGTCATAAGTGTTGGGACCTCTCTTGGCAACATCGATAAAGCCGAGATCTGTCGTGCCGTTCCAGAACTTCCATGCAGGTTTTCCTTCGTTGACAGAGTATTCGATAAGGGCAACAAACTGTCTGTTCTTGTTGACCATGATGTAGTTGCCCTGCTTCTGCTGGTCAGCAAGGATAAAATAGACACCGGAGCCGTCCGCTGTAATTACCTTGAATTCAGGGCTCGGCGGATTGCCCCAGGATCTGAGCTGATAAACTTTGAAGAACATGATAACGCCCTCCTGTAAACAAAAATAATCTTTCCCTTGGCTGTAATTGTAACATAAAAATGAGGAGCTTTAGTGATACTATTGATTAGAGTTTTGGAGGTGATCATGATGCAGCAGGAACAGTGGGATTCACTTACACCTGAACAGAAGAAGAGGGAATTATATCTTGAGCAAAAATATACGCTCGATACTTTTCTGGAGCATCACGCGATCTCAAAGGCACAGTACGACAAGAGCTTAGGTGACCTGACTTCCAAGATGGGGTTTGATAAGGCGGGCTGATTTCCGTTAATTTCTTTTACGGTCTTTCAATATATTTTTTATTTAGAAAGAAAATTTAACCTTTGTTAAAATTTTCCGTGCTAAAATCAAACCATGAAGAACAAGCTGGCCAGCATAATATTTAAGGATGTAACAGGCGCGAACGAATCGAATCGCGTCTCTTATATTGTCAGGATAAATTCCATGATGATGTGCATCTATTTCATTATCTGGATAGCTGTTTTCGGCATCACGGCGAGATATGCAAATGCAGGCACATGCTTTCTTGCTCTGTGCGCTTATGCAGGTTCAATTTATCTGACATACAGGGATAAGAACACCTGGGCTTTGATGCTTTACAGCGCTGTCACCACGATGTGGATGTTCAGGTTCGTCATTTCATGGGGCTGGGAGTGTGGTATCCAGCATTTTGTCTTTGTGCTGCTGGTTCTGGTGTTCGTAGGCACATACCTGTCCCAAAAGGAAAAGATGCTGGCGAGCCTTGCCGTCTTTTCGATCAGAATGCTGCTTTACTCATGGCATATCACGCACGATCCGATCGAGCCTCTTACGCGCCGGATGTCTGTCACTTTCCAGATAATCAACATTGTTTCGATATTCCTTTCGCTGATAGTCATCCTGAATATATTTACGCGTGACAAGCTCGCGACCGAGGCAAAACTTGCCCAGTACAACCGCCAGCTCAAGGTGGTTGCTGAGCATGATCATCTGACGGGGCTCCTCAACAGGCGCAGCGGCATGGCTGATACGGTCACAAAGATAATGAGTGGCAGCCTTACCACCGGAATGAGCATTGCGATCGGTGACATAGACCATTTCAAGAACATCAACGACACTTACGGTCATGAAGCAGGTGACGAGGTTCTCAAGAGCCTTGCAAAGCTTTTTGACAGCTTCATGCATGAATACGGTCTGGCTGTAAGGTGGGGTGGTGAAGAGTTTGTTTTCATCTTTGATGACGTTAACCTTGATGATGCATTTGTCGCGCTTGACGGTCTGAGACTTAAGATATCCACGCTGGAGATCGTCTGGAAGGGTGAGAGGATTCCCGTCACCATGACATTCGGAGCGACGGACATCAATGTCATGGTCGGATCCAATGATACTGAACTGGATATCGAGAACCGTATAAATGAGGCTATCGGCGACGCTGACAAGAAGCTCTACATGGGCAA
>JAFWQF010000085.1 GCA_017509205.1 Clostridiales bacterium
TAATTGACTTTGATAGCAACGTTCTTGCTGAAATACGGAGCGGAAAGATCGAGCTCCCATTCGGTAGACCCGTCTTCTGCCTCATGGATTTTAACAAATCCCTGCATACTGTAAAAGTCCTTAACCATTTTATTTTTGGCTGTCGGATAATAGAAGCCTTTTATCTTCGCGATTCCTCGCTCTTTGCACTCGGTCACGAACTCGTCCATCATGGCGAATTCCATGCCGCGCTTCAAGACTCTGCAGCTCATGAGCCAGAGGTCCATGAGGAATACCCTCTCCCCGTTCTCCTCAGCCTCGTGACCGAAAGATACTGCGACAACACCGTTGTCACCGAACTTATCCTCGAGCCTTCCGTAGCGTGTGATATATGTGGGATCGGCTGCAAACTTCTCGATCTCTGCCTGGCTGCAGCGCTTTGTCGTGAGGTTGAACTGGTTGCTCTTGTTGGTGAGCTCGGCGATCCTCGCCATGTAGAGCGGCGTGAAAGGCTTGATCTCAGCCTGCATTTCGAGCGACCTTAAGTAATCGTCATAGTCATCGAAAGAAGCGGAAGCCTTGGCTCTTTCCATGTTTGCCTTGTACATTCCGTTGCGCTTTAAATCTTCGGCAGAAAGGCCGGTGACTTCAAAGAAACCGTTGGAATCGATGATGTTGATATAGGTCTCAGGAGCACCGACTTCGGGTACGCTGATGCCTGCGACCTGTGCCTCGACCAGGGCTCTTTCAACCGGATTGTCGTCAACGAAAACAAAACTGTCCGCACCGATGTTGATCTCTGCTGCGGTATTTTTTATGTTGATGTCCTTGTTGTCCCAGTTTGCCTTGATGATGAGGAAATCATCCTGCTTCAGAGTCGAGTCGGGACGTGCAAGGCCTGCAAGCGCATTCTCCTCGTCGTTCTTGGAAGCAACGGTCAGAAGGATGCCCAGATCCTTGTGTGCCTTGATGTACTGCTGGAACTCGGTGAACAGTTCGGACTCGGCATCCTCATGTCCGATGTGGATGTTCTCGGGACCGTCGTCACCGACGATTCCGCCCCAGAGGGTGTTGTCCATGTCGAGCGCAAATGCCTTCTTGTTCTTGCCGTAAACCGCCTTGATTATGTGTGAAAGATTGAATGCAAACTCGGGGATCGCGGGAACCGCAACTGCATACTTGTATCTGTACCAGTCGCCCGGATCTGACCACTTCTTGATGCCGTAGACAGCGGAAATGTAGTTGATGTCGTTGATGAAGAAGTTCTCGTGGCTCCTTGCGTAATCGTAGAAACGTTCGTTGAGCCTGTTGATGAAATTTAGCCTTCCGTGAATGTCGGATACGTCACTGTTGCCCATGAGCCTGTAGAAAGGCTGCTCGAAATTGTTCTGGATGATCGTGCAGTGGAACTTCTCTTCGAGCTTGCTCCAGATCTGATTAAACTTGGCCATCTCGTCGTCAGCAAGAGAATTAACAGCTTCTTCGCTGTCAGTTACGACAGGGAAGTTCTTGATGTTGCGTGACGTCGTATGGATGAATACGAGATCGGGTGCGAACTCATCGAGTTCAGGATTCCCGAAAACTGCATCCTCATAATACTGGTTGTATTCGGATTCGTAGAACTCGGGCCTGATGCCGTAGTTCAGCAGGAAGAGCTCTAAGATCAGCTTGATGTCGCTGGTGGTGGAACCTCCGAGGATGGCGATCTTCTTATCAATGTAAGTTACGCCTTCCCTTTCGGTCAGCTGCCTTTTCAAGGCCTTCTTTTTTCTAAGGATAAAGTCGGAATCAAAAGGATATTCCAGTTCTTTTAAAGACATATTGCCCCCATACACAAAATAAATATAAATAATATAATAACATTTTTGCACTCTGTTTATAACCGACATGTCAAATGCGTGCTATTATGGCATCCGGGTTTATAAAAGGAGCATTACGTGGAAGAGTTTTCATTTTTAAAAGATCTGGCAATAATCCTATTCTGCGCGAAAGCTTTCGGCATCATCGCACGTAAGCTTCACGCTCCTGAAGTCGTCGGTGAGATACTTGCCGGCGTCCTTATCGGACCTGCCGTATTAGGCTTTGTAAACGAGACCGACTTCATCACCAAGATGGCAGAGATCGGCGTCATCATGCTCATGTTCGAGGCAGGTCTCGCAACTGACATGAAGAAGCTCAAGCAGACGGGCCTCAAGGCTACCGCCATCGCATGCGCAGGTGTTTTTATCCCCATAATACTCGGAACCATCCTTTTCATGAGCTTTTACGGCTTTGACACGTTCGGAAGCGAACAGTTCTATAAGGCACTCTTCATCGGAACGATAATGTCCGCAACTTCCGTAAGCATCACGGTCGCAGCCCTCAAAGAGCTGGGCAAGCTCAACGGAACCGTCGGAACGACCATCGTAAGCTCCGCAATCATCGACGATGTCATCGGCATCATAGTCCTCACCTTCGTTTTGAGTGCGAAGGATACCAACACAAATGTCTGGATGATCATCCTTAAGGCCGTTCTGTTCTTCGCGATCGCGATCGTCAGCGGTTTCGGCGTATACCACGTTTTCAAGTGGCTCGACAAGCGCTATGAGCACACGAGGCGTATCCCCATCATCGCTCTGGTTTACTGCATCGCAATGGCTTATATCTCCAAGACATACTTCGGCATTGCCGAGATCACCGGTGCATATGTTGCCGGCATCGTCCTTTGCAACCTGCATGACGCAAAGTATGTTGAAAGAAGAGTCGACATCAGCGCTTACATGGTATTTGCCCCGATCTTTTTCGCCGGCATCGGTCTCAAGGTCTCTTTTGCATCAATGAACTTAAAGCTCTTATTTTTCTCGATCGCATTCGTGGCCGTTGCGTGCCTGGCCAAGGTCGTCGGCTGCGGTGCTGTCGCAAAGCTCTGCAGATTCAACTTCAATGATTCCCTCAAGATCGGCGTAGGCATGATGACCAGAGGTGAGGTTGCCCTGATCACTGCCAAAGCAGGACTTGCCGTAGGACTTATCACGCCTGAGTATTTTACGGGTGTCATCATGCTGATCCTGTTCAGCTCAATTGCCGTGCCGATCATGCTCAAGAGCATGTACAA
>JAFWQF010000086.1 GCA_017509205.1 Clostridiales bacterium
CTCTATGCAATGAAGAACCTCAAGATCATTTCTTTCGGTCCGAGACCGCAGAACTTCTTCGCATGCAACGCTCCCATCGAGCCTTTGTACAGAATGGGTGTTGAGATCGAAGAGAACTCCGAGCTCGACCTTTTCGAGTCATTTAACAATCATGCCGGTGACGAGAGAATCCCTGCAAAGGTTGCAGAGATGGAAGCTGAGCTCGGCGCAGGCAACAAGAAGCCTGAGATCCTCGAGAAGCTCGCTCAGTACGAGCTCACGCTCCTTGACTGGGTTGAGGCTCACAAGGGTTCAAAGAAGTTTGTTGCCATCGCAGGTAAGTGCTGGCCTGCATTCCAGACACAGTTCAAGTTCGTTCCCTGCTATGTAAACAGCCGTCTCACAGGTATGGGTATCCCGGTTTCCTGCGAAGTTGATATCTACGGATGCCTTTCCGAATACCTCGGATATGTTATCTCCGAAGACATCGTTACTCTCCTCGACATCAACAACTCCGTACCTCACGACATGTACGACGAGTCCATCAAGGGCAAGTTCGACTACAAGTTCACTGATACATTCATGGGCTTCCACTGCGGTAATACTTGCTCCAAGAAGCTTGCATTCTGCGAGATGAAGAACCAGATGATCATGGCTCGTGCTCTCCCTGTAGAGGTTACAAACGGTACACTCGAGGGCGACATCGTTCCGGGCGACATCACATTCTACAGACTGCAGTCCACATCCGACGGCCAGATCAGAGCTTACGTTGCGGAGGGTGAGGTTCTCCCCGTTGCTACTAAGTCCTTCGGCGGCACAGGCGTCTTCGCAATCAAGGAGATGGGCAGATTCTACAGATACTTCCTTATCGAGAAGAACTTCCCTCACCACGGCGCAGTTGCATTCGGTCACTATGGAAAGGCTCTCTACAACCTCTTCACATACCTCGGAATCTGCCCTTGCGACATCGGCTACAACAAGCCCGCTGGCGACAGATATCCTAAGGAAAATCCTTTTAACGCTCCGTTCAACTGATGTAGTTTGGATACGTATGGTAGGGCTTGATCTGTGGGTCAAGCCCTTCCGTATGTAAATGACTTTCAGATAAATCTAAAAGAAAAAGGTATTCAAAATGACAAACAAAGAACTCAAGATCACAGCGACAAAAGTCCGCAAGGGAATCGTTGAAGCAGTTCACAGCGCTAAGTCCGGACATCCGGGCGGATCACTCTCTGCTGCTGATATGTTCACTTATCTTTATTTTGAAGAAATGAATATCGACCCCAAGGATCCCAAGAAGGCCGACAGAGACAGATTCGTTCTCTCCAAGGGTCACACGGCTCCCGGTCTTTATTCCACACTCGCAAACAGAGGTTATTTCCCTGTTGAAGACCTCAAGACACTCCGTAAGCTCGGTTCTTATCTCCAGGGCCACCCCTGCATGACAGAGACTCCCGGCGTCGACATGAGCACAGGTTCACTCGGCCAGGGCGTTTCAACAGCAGTCGGAATGGCTCTCGCAGCTAAACTTTCCGGCGCATCCTACAGAGTATATGCTCTTACGGGTGACGGTGAGATCCAGGAAGGCCAGATCTGGGAAGCTTTCATGTTCGCAGGCGCAAAGGGCATCGATAACCTCACAGTCGTTATCGACAACAACGGACTTCAGATCGACGGTAAGATCGACGATGTCTGCTCACCTTATCCGATCGACAAGAAGCTCGAAGCATTCAACTTCAACGTAGTCTGCATCGATGGTCACGATTTCGACCAGATCAGAGACGCTTTCGCAAAGGCAAAAGAGTGCAAGGGCAAGCCCACTGCGATCATCATGAAGACCACAAAGGGCAAGGGCGTTTCCTACATGGAAAATCAGGCAGGATGGCACGGCAAGGCTCCCAACGACGAGGAGTATGCACAGGCTATCAAAGAGCTTGATGAGCAGTTAGCAAAATACGAAGCAGAGGTATGATCATGGGAGATATAGTTAAAATCGCTACACGTGAGAGTTACGGTAACGCACTCGCAGAGCTCGGCGCAAAGAACCCCGACGTAGTCGTTCTTGATGCTGACCTCGCAGGCGCAACAAAGACTTCCACATTCAAGAAGGCATTCCCGGATCGTCATATCGACTGCGGAATCGCAGAAGCAAACATGACAGGCATCGCAGCAGGTCTTTCCACATGCGGCAAGATCCCGTTCGTTTCCTCTTTCGCAATGTTTGCAGCAGGCAGAAACTTTGAGCAGGTAAGAAACTCCATCGGTTATCCGCACCTCAACGTTAAGATCGGCGCTACACACGCAGGCATCACGGTAGGTGAGGACGGTGCTTCCCACCAGTGCCTGGAGGACATCGCTCTTATGAGAACGATCCCCGGAATGACAGTCATCGTTCCTTCCGACGACGTTGAAGCAAAGGCTGCTGTTTTCGCAGCTGCTGAGACAGAGGGACCTTTCTACATGAGATTCGGAAGAGCTGCCGTACCGGTAATCAACGACAGACCTGACTACAAGTTCGAAGTCGGCAAGGCTGTTGTTCTCAAGGACGGAACAGACATGGTCATTTTCGCTTGCGGCGTTTGCGTAGCAGAGGCACTCGGTGCTGCAGAAAAGCTCGCAGCTGACGGAATCAACGCAGCAGTCGTAAACATTCACACGATCAAGCCGATCGACAAGGCAACTGTTCTCGAGTTTGCCAAGAAGACAAACAGAGTCTTCACAGTCGAAGAGCATTCAGTAATCGGCGGACTCGGCAGCGCAGTATGTGATGTACTTGCTGAAGAGTATCCCGTAAAGGTTACAAAGATCGGCGTCTATGACAGATTCGGAAAGAGCGGCCCTGCTGGTGCGCTCATGAAGGAATTCCAGCTCGATGCAGAGGGAATCTACAACCAGATCAAAGCAAAGATCTGATTTAGCAATTTCAAAGGCTGAACAATTAACCCCCGAAGGTAACTTCGGGGGTTGATTTTATTAACCGGTTATTTCTTCTTCAGGGGTTATAACAGCTCCGTGTTTCTCAAAGATCCTCTTAAGGAAGAAGGAGAACAGAAGCGCTATTATTCCAAAGCCCATAAAGATCAGGATACTGAAAGCAATCCAGTATGAAGTGGGATTTGCGACCAAGGCATAACCAACGCCGAACAAAACTGCCGCATAAAGGATCGTCGTCGGAAGGTTTGTTATGGCGAGCAGGAGAGAATTCTTAATAAGCTGCTTTACCGTTTCGTCAAACCATCCGATGAGAGGGAAGGCATATGCGGAAGATGAAAAGATCGCAAAAAGGAAGAAGATCGCGGGATACATGGCCCACTGGAGATCCTGGGAAAAAGAAGTCCTGACCATATAGATCTCAAAGCCGAAGAATGCGGCAAGCAGACAGTAAACTATAAAGAAGCCTGTGGATCTTATAAAGTTTTCCTTAAAGCAGCCAAAGAACTCCCTGAAAACGGAGGGGTTCTCGCCGGCTGCTATTTTAATGGTAACTTTATATAAAGAAGTAACAGATGCGCCGATGGTCAGGATTGGAATGCATCCTATAATGAAACAGATATTTACGAAAATAAGATTGCATAACGTGGTAAGTATCCTCATGGGAATGCTTCTCTTATCGAAAAATGAGCTCATCATTTGCCTCCGGTTTTACAGGTGTCATATATTCTGATGAATTATAGCAAAGAAAAATGTATATATAAACAAGAGCCAGATTTTCTTCAAAACTTGCTGTCAAAGATATTATATGGTGATTTTTATGCAACACTTACTTGACGGAAAGGGTTTGTTTGTATAAAATAACCATACGTGTGGACAATATTGTCCATAAGTAGAAAACGAAAACACACAAGGAGGAAATTTTATGAAAAAAGTTATTGCTGGCTTGCTTTCAGTAGCTATGATCGCAGCAATGGCAGGTTGTAACAAGACACCCGCACAGTCCTCTGGCGCAGCTTCAACCGAGACAAAGGCCGGTGAATCTAAGCCCGCTGAGACAACTGCAGGTGAGACAACCACTGCAGAGACCACTGCAAAGGCAACTTACGGTGAGGGCCCTGTTCACATCAACATGTGGTCATTCACAAACGAAGTTCCTAACATGGCTCAGAAGTACATTCAGCTTAACCCTGAGTTCGGTAAGAAGTACACAGTTGATGTAACAATCATCGCTACAACAAACGGTTCTTATCAGCCTGCTCTCGACGCAGCTCTCAAGAATGGCGAAGTTGATATGTACGCAGCAGAGGCAGCTTTCATCCTCAAGTACACACAGGGTGACGCAGCTCAGTTCGCAGCAGCTTACAAGGACCTCGGCATTGATGTTGATAAGGCTATCAAGGACGCTGAGATCGCTGGCTACACTGTTGATATCGGTACAAGACCTTCTGACAAGGCTGTTGTTGGTCTCGGATATCAGGCTACAGGCGGAGCTATGATCTACAGAGCTTCCATCGCTAAGGAAGTTTTCGGAACAGACGATGCTGCAGCAATCGAGAAAATCGTTGGCGGTGGTTCCGGTAAGTATGACGAGTTCTGGAAGGCAGCTGCTAAGCTCAAGGAAAAGGGTTATCCTATCGTTTCCGGTGCTGGCGACGTTTGGCACATGGTTGAGAACTCTGCTTCTGCAGGTTGGATCGTTGACGGTAAGCTCAACATCGCTCCTGAGAGACAGGCTTTCTTCGATATCTCCAAGCAGCTCGTTGACAACGGTTGGTCAAATGAGACAACAGACTGGCAGCCTTCTTGGTTCGCTGACATGAAGGGTCTCCCTCAGGAAGGTAAGGACAATAAGTCTGCATTCTGCTTCTTCGGACCTGCATGGCTCATCAACTACTCCATGAAGGATAACTGCGGCGGCAAGGAAGCACCTGCTGACGGCAACTATGCTGGTAACACATTCGGTGACTGGCGTGTATGCAAGGCTCCTGTAGGCTTCTTCTGGGGCGGCACATGGGTTCTCGCTTCTAAGTCAGCTGCTGAGAACGCAGATAAGAAGGCTGGTGTTGCTGAGCTCATCAACTGGATCACACTCGACGCTTCTGATAAGGGTCTCCAGTACATGTGGGCTAACGGAACATTCAACGGCGAAGGCGGCACAAAGGACTGCGTAGCTTCCGGTAAGGTTATGGCTAAGGCAGACGGTAAGGTTGCTTTCCTCGGCGGTCAGGATATGTTCCCTACATTCATCGCAGCAAACGCTAACGCAACAGGTAAGAACATGACACAGTATGACGAGGGTATCAACTCTCTCTTCCGTGAACAGGTTAACCAGTATGCTCATGGCCAGAAGTCCATCGACGACGCTCTCAAGACATTCAAGTCTAACGTTGCTGATAAGGGCTACGCTGAAGCTTAAGTTGCAACCCGATATGAAATAAACTGATTTCAGTTTAATTCAGTCAAAAACAACGGCAGGGTAAATCCAGGTTTGCCCTGCCGTTTTTAAAAAATTACAAGGAGGTAAAAAGATATGGGAAATAAAAAACTAGTCGATTATGGAAAATTCGGCTATATTTTCTCTATACCTTTCATTCTGGCTTTCTTGGTATTCTCTCTTTACCCCATCCTTTATACTTTTTATATCGGTTTTACTGACTTTGCCGGCATGGCCGCTACTATCAAAGATAGTAAGGTTTTATGGTCGGAGCCGTTCAAGAATTTTATTTCGGTTTTTAAGTCAAATCTGTTCAGAAAATCCTTTGGCAATACAGTTGTCATCTGGATCATGAACTTCATCCCTCAGATGGGATTGGCGCTTCTTCTGACTGCTTGGTTTACTGACAGAAGATCAAAGGTCAAGGGGCAGGGAATATTCAAGATCCTTTTCTACATGCCGAATATCATCACAGCAGCTACAGTCGCTGTCTTGTTCACACAGATCTTCGGCTATCCTTCCGGTCCTATTAACACAACATTGCTTAAGTTGGGTCTTACCGAGAAGGGTATCAACTTCGTGCTCACACCTTGGAGAATCAAAGGTGTTGTTGCATTCATTCAGTTCTGGCAGTGGTATGGCTATACAATGGTAATCCTGATCTCCGGTGTTATCGGTATCGATCCCGCGATCTTCGAAGCTGCTGATCTCGACGGTGCTAACCGCGTTCAGACATTCTTCCTGGTCACATTACCTTGTATCAGAACAGTCATGCTCTATACACTTGTTACATCGCTCATCGGTGGTCTCAACATGTTCGATATCCCTTCACTCTATGCAAGGGACCAGGGTGACAGCGGCGGATATACAGTCAATATGTATATCAAGGACGTTGCTTTTACCGGTAAACAGAGATACAACCTTGCAGCTGCAGCAAGTATCATTATGTTTATAATCATCGTTGCTCTTTCTCTCGTTCTGTTCTATATCATGAGAGACAAGGACGAGGCAAAGCTTAAGAAGCTTAAGAAGCAGGCGCTCAAGGCTGCTAAGGCTAAGAAGGCTTACTGAGGAGGGAAGAGAAATGGCTAATAAAAATTCACTTCATAAAGAATCAGTAGGTCTTAAGATTGTCATTTACGTTGTATGTGTAATCCTTGCAATCCTCAGCCTTATGCCTTTTATAATCATGTTCACGAATGCTACGAGAAGTACTGCAGAGATCCAGTCAAGTGCTATCTCTCTTTACTCAGCTCACCCCATTCAGAACCTGACGAATAACTGGAAAGTTTTCAATGGTAAGTCGTTCGATCCTGCTACAGGTTTCGTTAACTCACTTATCGTTTCCACTTGCACAACGATCCTTGCAATTTACTTCTCCTGCCTTACATCCTATGCATTATTCGCATATGAGTGGAAGTTCAGGGATGCATTCTTCGGATTGATCGTTGGTATCATGATGATCCCTGGTACAGTTACCATGATCGGTTTCTATCAGGCAGCTTATCAGGTTCACATGACAAACAAGCTCGCATTGCTCATCATTCCTGCGATCGCTTCACCTAACATGGTATTCTTCATGAGACAATACCTGCAGGCTTCGCTTTCAATGGAAATCGTTGACTCTGGTCGTATGGACGGCGCAGGCGAATTTATGATCTTCAACAGGATCGTTCTTCCTCTGATGAAGCCGGCTATCGCCACACAGTGCATCTTTACTTTCGTAGGAAGCTGGAACAACCTCTTCCTGCCTCAGATCCTTCTGACAAAGAAAGAAAAGTATACACTTCCTATCGAAGTCGCATTGCTCAACTCTGATATCTATCAGACAGAGTACGGTTCGATCTACTTAGGACTTTCGCTTACAGTTATTCCGCTCTTAGTCATCTACATTCTGCTTTCAAGATATATCGTCGAGGGTGTTGCTCTCGGTGGTGTCAAGGGCTAATAGATGTATTAAGTCCATCGGACAAACAACAGCAAATGAAAAGGGCAGTGAGAAATCACTGCCCTTTTACTATGTCTGAATAACTAAGAAAGAAAAAAGAAAAAAAGAAGTATCAGCTTCTCTTTCTGCGGCGGATGCGCTGACGGTACTGCGAAGGTGAGCAGCCGTAATGCTTTTCGAAATTACGGCTCAAAGAAGTGAGGTTGTTGAAGCCGGATGTGAGTGCGATGTCGCTGATCGAAAGATCGGAGTCAGACAGCTTTTCAACGACTGACTTGAGCTTAAGCGTCGTCTGATAATCGTAGAATGTCATGCCGGTATATTCCTTGAAGATCCTCGCGAAATGGAATTTTGAATAACCAACGTAATTGGCAGCTTCTTCCATCGTAACGCTTTCGGAGTAGTGGATGGAAAGCCATTCAAGAAGGCTTCGAAGCTTGATGTAGATCTCACGCTGTTTATCATTGTGAGGAACAGCCATGCTGTCGGAATAGTCTTTCTTCTGAAGCATGCCGATGATCCCGAGAAGATGCGAGAATATAGGTGTCTCCTTGACTGATGATGAGTAGAAGAAATAGAGATTGCTTATCTCCATGAACCTTGCGTAGACACGGTTATAGATCTCGGGATATGTTTCGCTGTTGACGATGAGAGGCTCTCTTATGAGTTCCTCAAAATCAGAATAATCGAAGAAGTCCTTAAGGAAATCGATCTTGAAAAGGAAGATGAACCTGATTCCTTCTCTCGTTCCGGAGATTTTATGGAGCATGTCCGGAGGAATGAAGAGGATCTCTTTTTCCTTGAGTACGATGGTTCTGTCTTCGAAGACATATGTGTAGGATCCCGCGAGAGGAATGGCGATCTCAAGGCAGGAATGCCTGTGCGTAGGATAATCCTCCGCCTTGTTGTTGTACCAGATCCTCATGTTGGAATTAGGTACGAAATCAACCTCTTCAACGTAGTTGCTTACGATACGTCCAGTAAAATTTCTGATCGGCTGTTGAAAATTGCCGGGGACTGTATTATCGCTTAACTGCATGGATATCTGCTCCTCCAATAAAAAACTAATAGCAATAATTATATATAATAGCAAGATGTGTATAGAAATGTTAGTCTTAATATTATAAATTAATAAAAAAATATATTGAGGTGGCTTTATGGACAGAAACAAGGCAAGAAAAAGAGCCGAAGAACTCGTCAGCAAGATGACAGTCGAAGAGGCTGCATCCCAGCTCAGGTTTGATGCCCCAGCCATCGAAAGGCTCGGAGTTCCTGAATACAATTGGTGGAACGAAGCCCTTCACGGAGTTGCAAGAGCCGGAACTGCAACGAGCTTTCCGCAGTCGATCGCATTAGGAGCAACATTCGATCAGGAACTTTTGGGAAAGATCGGTGAGACCATAGCGACCGAGGGCCGTGCTAAATACAATGAGATCTCCGCAAACATGGGAGACCGCGACATATACAAGGGACTGACATTCTGGTCACCCAACGTAAACGTATTCAGAGACCCGAGGTGGGGAAGAGGTCAGGAGACATACGGTGAGGATCCGTATCTAATCTCAAGGCTCGCGATCCCGTTTATCAAGGGCATTCAGGGTGACGGTGAATACATGAAGGCAGCAGCCTGCGCAAAGCATTTCGCAGTTCATTCGGGACCTGAAGAGAAGAGGCATTCATTTGATGTCGAGCCTTCAAAGAAGGACTTAAGAGAAACATATCTGCCCGCATTCGAAGCATGCATTAAGGAAGCGGGAGTCGAGTCTGTCATGGGCGCATACAACCGCGTTAACGGCGAGCCATGCTGCGGACATTCATTCATAAAAGACATATTAAGAGACGAGTGGGGATTCGAAGGACATTTCGTTTCAGACTGCTGGGCGATCAGGGATTTTCATGAGCATCACAAGGTTACCAAAAACTCTGAAGAGAGTGCAGCACTCGCACTAAGTAAAGGCTGCGACCTTAACTGCGGCTGTACTTATGTGCATCTCATGAAGGCATACAACAAAGGCATGGTTACCGAAGAGCAGATCAGGGAAGCTGCAGTAAGGCTCTTTACCACCAGATTCCTGCTTGGTCTCTTCGACAAGACCGAATACGACGGACTTAACTATCTCGATGTTGAGACTAAAGAAAGCATCGCGCTTGCCAAGAGAGCATCAGATGAAGCAGTTGTCATGCTCAAGAACGACGGAATTCTTCCTCTTAAGAGCGGTGAGGAAAAAGTGATCGCAGTCATAGGTCCGAATGCTGATGCAAGACGTCCTCTCATGGGCAACTACTACGGAACTTCTTCTGAATACATCACTGCCATCGAGGGAATCAGAAAGGCTGCAGGAGAAGGCATCAGGATCCTTTATTCCGAAGGGTGCGATCTAAGCAACACAAAACCTGATCCTCTTTCACGTGACTATAACACAATAGCGGAAGCAAAGGCTGTAATGAGCAGATCTGATCTCGTCGTTCTCTGCATCGGCCTCAATGAGACGCTCGAGGGAGAAGAAGGTGACCAGGGTAACCAGTACGCTTCAGGTGATAAGAGCAATCTGTCGTTTCCCAAGCCGCAGCTTAAGCTTATCGAAGCCGTTAAAAAGTCAGGAAAACCCTTTATAGTGGTCGTAATGACTGGTTCAGCGATGGATCTTACCCCGTTTTCCGAAGAAGCATCAGCGATCCTTCAGGCATGGTATCCGGGCGCAAGAGGCGGTCTGTCGATCGGCGACATCTTATTCGGCAAGGTAAATCCTTCCGGAAAGCTCCCCGTTACCATCAGCAGGAGTGTGGATGACCTGCCTGATTTCGAGGACTACTCGATGAAGAACAGGACATATAAATATACGGAAAAAGAACCTCTCTATCCGTTCGGATTCGGACTTACTTACGGTAAGGTCACGATCACAGATGCATCTGTATCGGATTCAACTTCCGCTGCCCGCGAGAACGGATTTGATGTTAAGGTATCTGTTAAAAACGAAGGCGGCATCAGGACAGATGAAGTCGTTCAGATCTATGCGAAGGCTCTTGAAGATAAGAACGAGGTCAGAAATTATAAGCTCGCCGGATTCAAGAGGATCACGCTTGAAGCAGGTGAGTCTGCTGACGTGGTGATCAGTATCACGGCTGATTCACTCAAGGTCGTAACTGATGACGGAGAGAGAGTAACGCCCACAGGAAAGATCGCGATCTATGCAGGATTCGGGCAGCCGGACAAGAGAACGGCTGAACTTTACGGCTCGGAAGCAGTAGAAATGACGGTCTGATATCCGGGTTGAAAAGATAGAACAAAAAAGGACTGAAACATAATGGTTTCAGTCCTTTTCAGTTTTTTAACATTGTTACAAAACGGGTAAGAACAGTGTTACTTTTAAGAGGCCCCGCCGTGAATGTACTCGAATGTCAGGCCGAGATTCTCGTTGTGATCGACAGCCCAGTCGACGGCCCATTCGGATTCGAAAAGAACGACAGGTTCCTCGTCTCTGTCCAATACCAGCATCGAGGTTGAGGTGAGCGTCATGGATTTCGGATCGAACTCCTCCTTATCGGATTTGACCCAGCGCGCAAGGCGGTAGGGAAGAGAAGTACGGACAATCTCAACACCGTATTCGGATGCGAGTCTGTATTCGAGAACGTCAAACTGAAGGATACCGACAACGCCCATTACGTAAGTTTCAGTACCGATATTGGGCTGCTTGAATAGCTGGACCGCGCCTTCCTGAGAGAGCTGCTCGATTCCCTTGAGGAACTGCTTTCTCTTCATGGAATCCTTGGGTTCAACACGTGCGAAGTTCTCGGGTGAGAATACCGGGATCGGGTCAAACTCAAACTTGCGGTTTGTTGAAATGATGGTATCACCGATGCGGAAATTGCCCGGATCGAAGATACCGATGATGTCGCCTGCGTAAGCCTCCTCGGTGATCGCACGGTCCTGAGCCATGAACTGCTGGGGCTGTGCAAGAGTGATCTTCTTGCCTGTGCGCATGAGGTTTACCGACATATTCTTCTCGTACTGGCCGGAGCAGATGCGGATGAAAGCCATTCTGTCGCGGTGTGAAGGATCCATGTTTGCCTGGATCTTAAAAACGAAGCCTGAGAACATCTCTTCCTCGGGTTCGATCGTGCCGTCGGTCGAATTGTGAGAAGCAGGTGAGGGAGCCATTTTAAGGAAGTGCTTCAGGAAAGGCTCAACACCGAAGTTTGTGATCGCTGAACCGAAGAAAACAGGTGTCAGCTGGCCGTGAAGGACCTTGTCCATATCGAGCTCATCGCCTGCCATGTCGAGCAGTTCGATGTCGTTTCTGAGTGTCTCGAGGTGGCCCGGCATGAACATCTTGTCGAGAGCGGGATCATCGATTCCTGAGACCTTTTCAGTAACCATTGAAGCACCGTGGTCGTTGTTTTCCTTGTCGAAAACGAGAACGCTCTGAGTGCTTCTCTCATATACGCCCTCAAAGTCGCCGTCTGTGCCGATGGGCCAGTTTACGGGGCATGAACGGATGCCCAATACCTTTTCGAGCTCGTCCATGAGGTCGAACGGGTTCTTGGCGGCACGGTCCATCTTGTTTACGAAAGTGAAGATCGGGATGCCTCTTCTGCGGCAGACCTGGAAAAGCTTGATGGTCTGGGCCTCGACACCTTTTGCGCCGTCAAGGACCATGACCGCGGCGTCAGCTGCGCAGAGCGTACGGTATGTATCCTCGGAGAAGTCCTGGTGTCCGGGAGTATCGAGGATGTTGATGTGGCAGCCGTCGTATTCGAACTGCATTACGGATGAAGTTACGGAGATACCACGCTTCTTTTCGATCTCCATCCAGTCTGATGTGGCATGGCGCGCGGCCTTTCTGGCCTTGACCGAACCTGCCTGGTGGATGGCTCCTCCGTAAAGGAGAAGCTTCTCGGTAATGGTTGTCTTACCTGCGTCCGGGTGTGATATGATCGCGAATGTGCGGCGCCTTTTTATTTCCTCGTTCCTGGAATAATTCATTTTGACCCTCATTAATTGTATAATGGTGTTTAACTTTGAAAAAAGCCAAATAATTATATATAAGTTTTGGAGGGAATACAAATGAGAAGAGGCGGCGGAGTACTTATGCATATAAGTTCTCTCCCCGGACCGTTCGGTATCGGCGTGTTTGGTGAAGAGGCCGTTGAATTCGCAAAGAAACTGTCAGCGCAGGGGATGAAATACTGGCAGGTTCTTCCGTTCTCTTATCCGGGAATGGGCAATTCACCGTATCAGAGTTTTTCAGCATTCGCAGGCAACTGGCTGTTCATTGACCCGAGGCGTCTTGCCGAAAGGGGTCTTCTGACACCGGCCGAGGTCCAGAATGCGGAATATAACGAGAACAAGTGGAGGATCGATTACGATTACTTAAGGAGCAACCGTGACGAACTCTTGAGAAAGGCTTTCGAACGTGCCGACAGGGATCTTCTGAAGAAGGTCGACAAGTTCCTCGATGAGAACAAGTGGGCAACCGACGTAGCCGCATATCTTTCCATCAAGGACGACAACTTCGGCAGGCCCTGGTGGGAATGGAGCGACAGCAGGCTCAAGAACTACGACAAGAAAGCGGTTGAAGAGCTTAAGGGCAATCAGAATTTTAAATTCCACGCGTTCGTACAGTATCTGTTCCTTGACGAATGGACAAAGATCAAGAAAGAGATCAACGACCTTGGCATTTCGATCATCGGCGACATGCCGTTCTATGTTTCGGGCGATTCAGCTGACGTCTGGGCTTCAAGAGAGCTCTTCAAGATGGCAAGTCCTTCCAAGACAAACAAGCTCCTTGCAGATTACGAGAAGGATTTCGAAAAGTACCAGCATCTCAAGGCAAAGGCTGAAAAGGCCGCTGAGAAGAAGGAAGGCGAAAAGGACGAGCTTACCGAACCCAGGAAACCCAGGCCGGAGGCACTCGTTTTCGAGAGCGTTGCAGGCGTACCGCCGGATTATTTCTGCGAGGACGGCCAGCTTTGGGGCAACCCCATCTACGACTGGAAGAAGATGAAAGCCGACAACTATTCCTGGTGGATGGCAAGGATCGGCGAGAACTTCAAGCTCTACGACTATCTGAGGATCGACCATTTCAGGGCATTCTCATCTTACTGGGAAGTCGACGCAAATGCCGAGACCGCAAGGATAGGCAAGTGGCAGAAGGGCCCGGCTCTCGAATTCTTCGCTGAGTACGACAAGGTTTTCGGCGACAGGAGCAGGCTCATCGCTGAGGACTTAGGCGAGATCACGCCTGACCTCAAGGAGTTCATGGAGAAGGTCGGAATTCCCGGAATGCGCGTCATGGAATTCACGTTCTATCCGGGTGATGACAGTTCTTTCATGCCTCACAATTTCAACAAGAACTGCGTTGCTTATACGGGCACGCACGACAACAATACACTGCTCGGATGGCTTTGGGATTCCAGAGAGGACGTCAGGGACTTCTGCCTGAAGTACTGCGGCTTTGAAGGATCCAACTGGGGCGACGGCGGACCTCACAGCGGTTCATGCAGGTCGATAATCAAGACACTGTGGATGAGCCATGCTGACGTTGCGATCATACCCATCCAGGATATGCTCGGATACGGTGCAGACACGAGGATGAACATCCCCGGAACACCTACGGGTAACTGGGTCGTAAGGTTCTCCAAAGAGGATCTCGATTCGATCGACAACGAGTGGTACCGCACTCTCAACACGCTTTACTACAGGTAAGAGCCGATGAAATACATTCTTTGCATCGATCAGGGAACCACATCCACGAAAGCATTTCTGCTTGATGAGCAGGGACATCTTTCAGGCGGCGCGCACGTGCCGTTTGAGCAGCACTATCCCAATCCCGGGTGGGTTGAACACGATGCGGAGGAAATATTCGTTTCAGTCCTCAAGGCGACAGCCAAGCTTCTGGACAGCAATCCCGAAGCGGTAGGCAACATCGCTGCCGCAGGACTTACGAATCAGCGCGAGACCACAGTTGCTTTCGCACCTGACGGAAAGCCTCTTGCAAATGCCATCGTATGGCAGTGCAGAAGGACGACCGATATCTGCAGAAGACCTGAGATAAAGAGTCAGGAGAGAAGGATAAGCGAGATCACCGGTCTTAAGATCGATCCTTATTTCTCTGCCACCAAGATGCTCTGGCTGATGGAAAATGTTCCTTCACTGAAGGAGCGCGTTGATACCGGAGATGCTTATTTCGGTACCATAGACGGGTTCCTGGTCTACAGGCTCACGGGCTGTGAAGTGTTTGCTTCAGATTATTCGAACTGCTCGAGAACAATGCTTTTCGACATTACGAAAAAAGATTACGATGACGGGCTTCTGGAACTGTTTTCCGTTCCGCGCGGCGCGCTTGCGAAGCCTCAGGAATCCTGCAGCGATTACGGCAGCATAGATATTGATGAGGAATACCTTCAGAACGCCGGTTTCAGCAGCGAAGACATCGATGTTCTCATGAGCCTCAACGGCGTAAGGATCACGGGTGTCATCGGCGACCAGCCGGCTGCACTCCTCGGACAGAACGCGGTTCACGAAGGCGAATCGAAGACCACTTACGGCACCGGAAGCTTCACGCTCATGAACCTCGGAACGAAGCCCGTGTTCTCGAAGAACGGACTTCTGACTTCATGCGCATGGTCATATAAAGGCGTGACTTCATACGCTCTGGAAGGAAGCATTTTCCAGGCGGGTTCCGTGATCAGCTGGCTCAAGGATGAGCTGCACCTTATCGATTCTCCATCTGAATGCGACAAATACTGTGAGTCGATAAAGGATACCGGCGGAGTGTATCTCGTGCCTGCGTTTACGGGCCTTGGCGCACCTTACTGGAAACCTGATGCAAGAGGCATCATGACGGGCCTTACCAGAGGTACCGGACGCGCTGAGATAATCAGGGCAGGCGTTGAATCGATCGCATTCCAGGTAACTGAATTAGTTAACCTCATGACTGACGATACCGGCATCAAAGCAAAGCAGATGAAGGTGGACGGCGGTGTATGCGCAAGTTCTTTCCTGATGCAGCTCCAGGCTGATCTTTTGGGCGTTACGATCACGAGAGCGTCTTCCGATGAGATGACCGCGATGGGCGCGGGATTTGCAGCGGGCATTTCTTGTGGTATATTTGCGAACGTTGAAGATACCGGAAGGTTTTATGTGCCCGGTAAGAAATACGATCCTGACATGCCTGCATTTGAGGTATCCAGGATAATGGAAGGATACAAGACGGCTGCAAGGGCGGCACTTACGGCGACCGGCGGCTGATAAGGATACAGAATGGTACAGGTATATATCGTTTTTTTTAAGCTGTTTATATGCTTCGTTCTGGGCTTTGTCCTGAACAAGACGCGCGTGCTTGACATGCGCGGCGAAAAGATCATGGGTGAGATCCTACTAAAGGCAGTCCTCCCGTTCATGATCATATCGTCGAGCCAGACATGGTTTTCCATCGAAGAACTCCGCGGAATGGGCGCGATGTTTGCTTTCGCGACGGCATATTACGCAGTTGCACTCGCGGCTTCAAGGATGTGCTACAAGCAGACCAAAGCTTCTGATGACGAACGCCGCATAATGACGACATGCACGGTATTTGCCAACACGGGCTTCGTCGGATTTCCTCTGATGCATTCTCTTTTCGGTGACAGGGGACTTCTCCTTGCCGCCGTTTTCAATCTCGTATACAACGCTTTCTTCTACACATACGGCGCCCACATCATTTCAAAGAAACCGAGATTCAAGGTTTCCGAGCTCTTTTCGAGCACGGTTTCCGCGGCTTCGATCGCAGCGATCATACTTTTTATCCTTCCGTGGAGAATGCCGACATTCGTTAACGATGCCATATCGATGGTAGGTGACATGTCCGTTCCTATGGCAATGATGATCATGGGCTCTCAGCTTGCAACGGTCGACATCAGAAGAATGTTCCTTGACTGGAAACCTTATGTTGTTTCGTTCGTCAGGCTCATGCTGATCCCCGCGGTTGCGATACTCGCAGTGTGGGGACTCGAGCACGCTTTCTCCATGCAGGGTGACACCGCTAAGGTCATGGTGCTCATGTGCGCGTTGCCCTGCGGTTCCATGAACGTTCTTTACGCGGAGAAATACGATACCGCGCCTGACCTCAGTACGAGGATAGTCACGATGTCCACGGTCCTCATGATGGTAACCCTTCTTTTCTGGACCTGGATAACCAAAACCGTTTTGTGAGGTTATATGTCTGAATCATCCGGAAACACGATAGAAAGAATCGAAAACGAAGCGCTGGTAAAGCTCCTCGGAAAGGTCCGCAGTGACAACAGCGAGGAGAACATGATCGCGCTCCTTAAGGAAGCTGCAGTCTCAACGTTTCTTGTACCTGTCGACGGCAGTGAAGGCAATTACAGCTTTCACGCGGTAAGCGACAAGAACGGCCTGAAGTACATGGTCGTTTATTCCGATTCAGACAGCTTTGAGGTTGCTTTTGAGGACAAGTACAAGAAGCAGCAGGGCGTTGCAGCGGGATTCGGTGACCTCGTCGAAGTCGTCATGAGCGACAAGATGGGCCTTTCCGGATTCGTTATCAATCCCGGTGTTGAGGAAGTCCTTTTCGGAAAGGACATGGTAAAGCTCATAGCCCAGCAGATGGGCATCGGAGGCGACGGCACTGCAAAGGTCGGCGAGCCTGACAAGTATCCGCCGGAACTTAAAGGCGCTCTTACCGAGTATCTCAAGATCGAACCTTCCGTAAGTAAGATCTGGGTGCGCCTGATGCGCGAAAACGGCACTGACCGCATAAGCTGGCTCATTATTGCCGAGACGGTTCTTGAAGGCGAACAGATGAAATACATGCTGGATAACATGAGAAAATACTGTCTCCCTTATCTGGACAACATGGACGCATACTGTGCTTCATCGAAAGAAGAGTTTGCCGCGCAGGTAATTAAAGGCGTAAAGCCTTTCTGCGAAGCGGAGTAAACCCATGGAACGCAATAAGACCGGCATCGTGGTACTGGTTATTCTTACGGGATTTTTCCTGCTCGGAGTGGCGATGGTCTTCAACACGTCTGTAAGGCGTGAAGCCGCGCTCAAAAATCAGGCTTCAGTAAACGAGAAGATCGAGTTTCTTAATTCGATCGACCTGACAGTTTACTGGATAGGCGGTTTTCCTGCGGAACTCGAGAAACTCAGGGAAAGCACTAATGTGATAATGCCTGAGGAGATCAGCAAAGAAAACATGCCGATCAAATCATCTTCATTCCGTATTACGATCACCGAGGATTCTGGCAACACGAAAGAGATCGTGCCCCGCAAATACAGCGAATACATGATGATCGTCATCACCACCGGTGAAGGCTTTTCCGAAGAGGCAAAAGAAGTGCTTCGCGACTGCATAGTCTCAAACGGAGTTCCCGTCTTATGCATAGGCGGAGATGCCTGCGAACTGGTCGGCACGCTCCTTATCCACGGCAGCGGTTACGGTAAGGACCAGACACTGTTCTACAAACTGAAAGAAGGATATCAGGAGCCTTATCTTGACGCCAAGGCTGTTTCGGAAGGTGGAACCGCTCTGGCTGATGCTTTCTGCACAAAACTCAGCGAATACTGCAATGCGTCGGCAACGAAAAAGATGACCGAGGCTTCAGAACGCATCGCTTCCGCAAGCGTATCGGCAAGCGAAGCTGACATTACCGCGACAACAGCCGAAACTTCACCCTCGGAATCCGGTTCAGAATCAACAGAAACGGTCAGAGTACCGATTCCTCCTTTGGACTGAAAGTCCGTTTGACACCAAATTGTAATAATTATAATATAGTAGCGTGTTCGGGAGGTGGTCACCATTCACGCTTTGGAGGAAAGGATTCTTAAGGAAGGCCGGGTATTGCCCGGTGAAGTGCTTAAGGTCGGGAGTTTTCTTAATCAGCAGATAGATACTGCGCTTCTCACGGACATGGGCAGTGAAATTGCCCGCCTTTTCGGTGACTCAGGTGTCACCAAGATACTCACAATCGAATCTTCAGGAATAGCCATCGCCGTTGCGGCGGGATGTGCTCTTGGCGTGCCGGTCGTTTTCGCGAAAAAGCACGCATCGAACAACATGAGCGGTGATGTATATACTTCCAGTGTTTTTTCTTATACCCATCAGAAGACTTTTGAAGTCGTTGTTGCCGCGGAATATCTGAAGCCCGACGACAACATTCTCGTCGTTGACGATTTCCTTGCAAAGGGAGGCGCGCTTAACGGATTGTTCGACATAATCGGCCAGTCAGGTGCAAAGCTCGTCGGCGCCGCCATCGCGATAGAGAAGGGATTCCAAGGCGGAGGAGACGCTTTGAGGGCAAAGGGCATCAGAGTTGAATCACTTGCGATAATCGACTCAATGACCGACACGTCACTTACTTTCAGAAAGCAGTGACAAAGGGCTTTCAGCCCGCAATTAATC